>JAITUO010000217.1 GCA_031286245.1 Coriobacteriales bacterium | reverse complement strand
GAGGAGCCCACCTTTGAGTTCAAGCTTAGGATTAGCCTTTGCAAAGGTCTTAATAGCTTTGGCTGATGCAACCGGGTCACCAGTCACGAACACGAAAGCCGATGGGCCTTCCAGTATTGGACCCAGGCTGGGCAGTCCGAGATCTTGCAAAGCTAATTGGGTCAGGGAATTCTTGTAAACCTTCAGCTTGGCGTTCTGAGCCCGGATACTGGCCCGTAATTCTTCAGCTTCCTTGACTGTCAAGCCACGATAATCGACCACCCAGATGGCATCAGCCGAGTTGAGGTCTGCTTTGATCTGCTCCACAGCCTCATATTTTGCCTTACTTGGCATGTACACCTCCTTTCGAAACCTCAGTGTTTGTTAGCAGCTGTTTTTTTAAGAGATTGCCAACAAAAAAAACGACCCTCGCTACGCGTAAGGGTCGTATCAGGTCAATAGCAGGTGCTGGATGACTTACGACCACCTCGGCAGGCTGGAGATTACTCCATTAAGTCTGGCGACACCGGCTGTCTACGGTAGCGGTTTTTCAGTTTTCAAGCCTGCTCAGTATGAAGGATACTGGTCAGGCTGTCAAACGATCGATATATCCAGTCATGATAGCAATTTAAGCTGACTTTGCATTCAAATTGGCTATAATGTCTCTGAATAAAGAGAGGATGAACTGAGGGTGGTGAATTCCATGGGAATCAAACACATTCTGGGCTTTTTTCATTGTCTGGTGCTATCTATTATCTTGGTTGGCTGCACTTCTCAAACAGTTGACGATCCAATCCAAGGCTCACTGCAACTAATCCCTCCATCAAACGATACTACCGTAATAAGCAGGCCTTTCCCGAATAGCATAATACCTGGCGTACCAAGCTTTGTCTCTAGCCCCAAGACTTTGCTACAGGATGCATCACCATCGACCAGTGCGTTGACTCTTTATGTCTACGATGGTGAAAAAACATGGGTAGCAATATGTTACGACGACGTAGTAGTTAATGAAATTCTCGACAACTTGAATAGTGTGATAGCAATAGAAGCTCCAGGCTGGTCTCTAAAAGATATCACTTTGCCCCTCTATGGATTGGAAATCGGCAGAGCGGACGGCTGGTCAATTCAAGCTGCCTGGTCGAATGGCTACTGGATTGCTCAGGATGGTAAGGCATATAACTTCGACTTCGACTTTAGACACCTCAGGACAGACTACACCTGGTCTAATGCCAGTGAGTATCTGGGCATCAACAACATGCCTTGTGCCAGTCTGCTGACAAAAGATACCAATGGCTGGAACCGGAGCTATATGACACCAGCACATATCATCGCTCCTGCCGAAAACATCAGTGTGGCGATAAAAACCTGGGGACAAAGCCGGTTGGATCTCCAGATTACTAACACCGGATTGGCGGAATGGTCATTTGGAGAGGTTTACGAACTACAGGTTTATTTGGACAATATGTGGTATGTTGTGCCCAAGATTCCCGGGAACTGGGCTTTTAACTTGCCACTCTACACATTGCCTGCTGCACATAGTTTGGATAAAGCCTACGATCTTGGCTGGTATGGCAATCTACCAGTTGGCACTTATCGCCTGGTGGTAGAAAACACCTGGGTCGATTTTCGTATTGAATAAAGCAGCTACTGGCCTTTAGCCAGGCATTCAGCGCTTATCCTTTAGTGATTTCTGAGCTTGCCGGACACGGCGGACTCCGGCGATCAGTTCTTTGACGCTGGTTTTGCCATCGCTGTCGACATCAAGTAATTGCCGGGCAATACTTCTTGGATTCACTGACTGACCACTCTCACGGATCCGCCTGATAGTAAATATCGAAAAATCCACCAGGTCGGACAGCTCATCTTCGAGCAGTTTACCATCTTCAGCCAAGGTCTTGACGATTTCAGCGATTTCAGCGGTCTCGGTTTTATCCAGATGATAATCTGTTGTAATAACCTCCTGAGCTACTAAGGCCTGATCGACCGAGATCGGCGTTTCAAGGCTGGGTGACTCAATTGCATCTGGAGTAGAGAGTGGCTCGGAGGGATACTCCACATCAGCCATAATCGCCTCCGTGAAATCAATGATCGCAGCTTGTACGATGTCATCAGCATACTCTTCGACCTCGTCTGCATCGATTAACAAGTCTGGCAGCGGTTCTACAGGTGTGACTTCATCTTCAATAGGCAGCGAGTCTGGCTGTGGCTCTGATGTGGTTTCGTCGGCACTGAGCATCTGGTCGGGTTGTAGCTCTTGGGTTTGAATGTCTACAGGCAACTCCAGAACAGGTTCTTTGTTTATCAATGCCGACACCAGACCATTCAAAGTATCAGCAATCGGTTTGCCGCTCAATGCCTGATTCTTGACATCGAGGCGTTTGAGTGTTTCTGGCAGATTGCCGATGAAACGGTTCAGCAAGTCTCCGTCTCCGGTGGGCCCACCACCACCCAGATCGATGATCGTAGTATTGGTACCAACTTCGGCGACCGCAGTAGCAATGGCAGTCGAGACTTCGATACGAGTCCGGCTTTCTATCTCGGCCAGAGTGACTTGTAGATTAACAGCATCGTTGGCTGCCAAAGCCTCAGCCATCAGCCTCTCTGCCTCAGCTTTGGCTTGCCCTTCTGCCAGAGTCGCAGCTGCTCTGGCTTTACCTAAAGCTTCCTCGGCATCAGCATTGGCTTGGCCGGTACGACGGATCTGTTCAGCATCAGCCTCAGCGCGGGTCTTTACCGCATCAGCTTCACCACGGGCTTTCTCGCGGGCTGCTTCCGCTTCACCAGCTGCTCTTTTCTGGGCAATACTGGCAGCAGCAACAGCATCGATCTCGGCCTTATCCTTCTGTGCTTCTGTTTCGATCTTTAGTTTTTGACGAGCAGTTTCAGCCTCGGTAGTTACAACATTTCGTCGCGCTTCCGCTGCCGCCTGACTCTGCTTCTCTCGTTCAACTGCTACCGCACCTTGCCTGGTAGCCAAATCTGTCAGTCGTTCCTGCTCACGAACTTGGCCAGCATAGGCTGCATCAGTCTGGGCTTGGTCAACCTCAGCCTTAAACCCGGCACGTTTCAGATCGACATCGCGTTGGCGTTCAGCCACATTCTCCTCTTTAATCAACTCTGCAAAACGGGCAGCCTTGTCTGTCGCTGCCTTGGTTTCTGCTATCGATTGCTCAGCCTCTGCCGTGATATTCTCAGCTTCCCGCCGCCGGCCTTCACGTTCCAAAGCTCCAAGGTTGTAATAGTGATTGTTACGGTCGGTAACTTCGGCAATATTTAAAGAAATGAGGATAAAACCCAGTTCTTTCATGCGGTCATTGACGTTGTCAGAAACCTTCATCGACAGGTCTGCTTTGTTGCGGACGACGTCTTCTGGTGTCATCAAGCCCAGAACAGCTCTGACCTCGCCATCCAAAGTCTGTTTCAGAGAGTCACGAATATCACTCTCACTGCTACCCAAAAAGCCGATGACTGCCTGTTCCAAGGTTTCTTCATTTGTAGTATCGGCTCGCAACTGAGCTGTCCATTGGACAATGATTGGCACCATTGAATTGGATTGGGTCTCCTGTTCGTCAGAGCGGATGGTCATTACGTTTAGTGGGAAGGTCACACATTTTTTCAGTGGTGAGACAAATTTGCCACCGGCGATGATCACCTGTGGTTTGGCACGGCGCCCACCGGAAATGACTAATGCTTCGTTAGCACTGGCAACACGATAGAATCGTCTGAACAGAAACAGCAGGATGATAAAAAGCAGGATTCCGACAATCACTGTCATAACCCCACCGATGGCACCCCCAATAGCTTCAATAATGCGGTCCATGCCTGCTCCTTTCATCGCCAAGGATAGTTGCTATGAATATAGCAAATCTGATATGGCTTTGTAGTGAGACAAACCAGATGATCTGTATTTATAGCTGGATGCTTAGTTAACTTGCCAAGGCTAAATAAAAACGGGCACATCATTGCTGATGTGCCCGGTCAAAAGCTAAACAGTCAGTAATTGATCAGACGTCTTCCTCCAACAGGTTACGCGTACGCAAGGTATCGATACGGATGCCCGGTCCCATAGTCGAACAGATTGTAATCGACCTTAAGTATCGCCCTTTGGCAGCAGCTGGCTTAACACGGATGATCTCATCGAGCAAGGCCCCGTAATTCTCCACAAGGGCAATATCCTCAAACGACAGCTTACCGATCGGGACATGGCAGATGCCATAACGGTCGGCACGGTACTCGACACGGCCGGCTTTCAATTCTTCAACCATTCTGGCGACATCCTGGGTAACCGTCCCCAGCCGGGGGTTGGGCATCAGACCGCGGGTGCCGAGGATACGGCCGAGCCGCCCGACTTTAGACATCATATCCGGGGTGGCGATGGCGGCATCGAAATCCAGGAACCCCCCCTGGATCTGCTCGATTAGATCGTCGGATCCTACGACTTCGGCTCCGGCAGCTTCAGCCTCGCGGGCCTTGTCACCTTCTGCAAATACAGCAACACGGACAGCTTTACCGAGGCCGTGTGGTAACGAGATTGAACCGCGCACCTGTTGGTCAGCTTGGCGGGTGTCGATACCCAGGCGCAAGTGGCATTCGACCGTCTCATCGAATTTGGCTGACGAGATATCGCGTGCCAGACGGACGGCGGTCAAAGGAGCATAGAGACGGTCACGGTCGACCTTGTCAAAAGCGGCCCGATAGTTTTTTGACTTCTTAGGCATCTTTAGGCCTCCGTCTCTACTTCATGAGAGGTCTCAGTATCAGTGGACTGAGTTTCATCAGTACCTGTATCTTCCAGCTCCTGGTCAGCAGCTTCAGCTTCGGCCAGGGCAGCAAAGGCACCTTTTTTCTTCTTGGAATAGACTCCACTATCAGCGATTCCATCAATCCGGACGCCCATTGACCGAGCTGTTCCCTGGACGACTTTCATCGCTGCTTCGACATCATTGGCGTTGAGGTCAGGCAGCTTGGTCTCGGCAATCTGACGCAATTGTTCCTGAGACAGTGTGCCGACCTTGCTCATGTGAGGTTCGGCAGAGCCGGACTGTAGCCCTAAAGCGTCTTTGATCAATACTGCAGCGGGGGGTGTCTTAGTCACGAAGTCAAAGCTTTTATCCTCATAGACTGTGATCTCGACAGGGATGATGGTGTTACCTTTGTCAGCAGTAGCGGCATTAAAAGCCTGAACAAACTGCATGATGTTGACGCCTTTGGCGCCCAGTGCCGGACCGACTGGTGGGGCTGGCGATGCCGCACCTGCCGTTATCTGCAATTTGATATACCCGGCAATCTTTTTTTTAGAGGCCATAGCACTCTCCTTGGTGATCGCGACGCCCTGTTTGGACAGGGTCGTCTCCCAAACTGTATTTATCTCAAAACTGTAGCAATCGATGATCGCTACAGTCTGGATACCTGGTCAAAACTCAGATCGACTGATGTTTCTCGGCCGAAGATCGAGACTAGTACTTTGACACGTCCGGTGTCAGCCATAACTTCTGAGATTGTGCCATCAAAATCAGCGAGTGGCCCGGTTGTGACTTTCACGCTCATGCCGACTTCAAGGTTGGATGAGGTTTTGGGCCGGCTTTCGCCGTCAGACTTCTTGGTGATACGTAAATATTCATCGCGGGTCAGAGGCGATGGCTTGCCAGCTGCACCAACAAAGCCAGTCACTCCTGGGGTGTTACGGACAACACTCCAACTCTGGTCATCCAGAATCATTCGCACTAAGACATAACCAGGAAAAACTTTCTTGTCAGTAGTTACCCGGCGACCGCCTTCTTTGATGTCAGTGACTCTCTCAGTGGGGATCTGGATATCAAAGACTTTATCCTCTAAACCCATGGTCTCTACCCGGTGTTCAAGGTCTTGCTTGACCTTGTTCTCATAACCCGAGTAAGTATGTAAAACGTACCATTTCTTTGCCATTGTCATGCCTATTGTATAAGTTGCAAGGTGTATTCTAAAAGCTCTGTCAGCGAAAAGGCTGCATCAGGCTCGACAAAACCGATAGACAACTGCGAGTATAGCCTGATGACCTGGGTCATCAGGGTATCCAGACCAAAGATCGTAAAGCCGAAGAATAAAAGTGCCCCAATCACGATCAGGCTCATGCGTCCGACTTCACCGCGGTTTGGCCAGGAAGTCCGCCTGACCTCGAGGCGAACGTTTCTGATGTATCCGATAAAGCGCTGGAAGATGTTTGGCTTTTTCTGAGTTGCTTTGGCTGGTTTGGCCTTTTTATCTTGTTTGGCTGGCTTGCTGCTATCCGACTTGGCAGTCCTGTCAGATTTGTTTTCGACAGGTTTACTTTCGCCCTGCTTACCACCACCTGACTTGTTGCTTGACTTGCCATTGTTCGGTTTGCCGCTGGACTTGCTGGCCTTACCAGGTTTATTCGTTTGTTTAACCGACGTCTTGCTTTCTGTCGACTTGTCTTTTATGTCATCAGCCATTCGACTTCCTGTCACTCACTGATCTCTCCCCAATAAACTTAGGACAACTCTGGCAGGCCAGGAGGGACTCGAACCCCCAACATACGGTTTTGGAGACCGTCGCTCTACCATTGGAGCTACTGGCCTGCATCCAGTTGAAATGCCAATCCGCCTAACGTGTCTCTCGATGGACGGTATGGGACTTGCACCATTTGCAGTACTTCTTAAACTCCACACGGTCGGGAGTGGTCTGCTTGTTTTTCTTGGTCGTGTAATTCCGGCGTTTACATTCAGTACACGCCAAGGTGACCAATGTGCGCATTACTGCTCCTTAAGCTTCTCGCCCGGCACTGGGGTGCCGGGCTAAAAGGAATCGGTTTAACTACTTAATGATCTTGGTCACACGACCAGAGCCGACTGTCCGACCACCCTCACGGATAGCGAAACGCAGGCCTTCTTCCATGGCAATCGGGTTAATCAGCTCGCCGCGGATTAAAACGTTATCACCAGGCATGACCATCTCAACACCATCAGGCAAGTAAGCCACACCAGTGACATCGGTGGTGCGGAAATAGAACTGCGGACGATAGCCAGTGAAGAATGGTGTATGACGACCACCTTCTTCTTTTGTCAATACATAGACCTGGCCCTCGAACTCGGTGTGAGGAGTAACACTCTTCGGCTTGCAGATGACTTGCCCACGTACGATCTCCTCGCGCTTGATACCACGCAACAAGATACCTACATTGTCGCCTGCCTCGCCTTGATCCAGGATCTTACGGAACATCTCGACACCGGTACAAACAGTTTTTTGGGTCTCACGGATTCCGACGATTTCTACCTCTTCGTTGACATGGATAGTGCCTCGCTCGATACGCCCGGTAGCAACGGTGCCACGACCGGTGATGGTGAAGACATCCTCAACAGCCATCAGGAAGGGCCTGTCAACGTCACGTGTCGGAGTTGGGATATAGCTATCAACAGCATCAAGCAACTCCCAGATACTCGGCACCCACTGAGGATCGCCTTCCAGGGCTTTTAGAGCTGAACCACGAATCACCGGAGTGTCATCACCGGGGAACTCGTAGCTGGAGAGTAGATCACGAACTTCCATTTCGACGAGCTCGAGCAGCTCTTCGTCGTCAACAGCATCGCACTTGTTCAGGTAAACGACGATATAGGGCACACCGACCTGACGGGCCAGTAGGATATGCTCACGGGTTTGGGCCATTGGACCATCAGTTGCAGCAACAACGAGGATGGTACCGTCCATCTGAGCAGCACCGGTGATCATGTTCTTGACATAGTCGGCGTGTCCAGGACAGTCCACATGGGCGTAGTGACTGGTCTCAGTCTGATACTCAATATGAGCGATGTTGATAGTGATGCCACGCTCACGCTCTTCCGGAG
>JAITUO010000215.1 GCA_031286245.1 Coriobacteriales bacterium | reverse complement strand
GGCGATGGCATCAATGGCTGGACCGATCAGGTCGACTGAAGCGACGTGTTTATCCATCAGATAATCATCCAACTCTGCACGCAGATGTTCATCAGCAATCGTATGGAATAAGATCATATCCCCGGCATCATCGTCCAAGTGGGCTTCGATGAAAGGTTTCATTTGTTCGAGCGAGCTGACCTTGGGTAAACGGTTGATGATGCAGTTACCGTCAGAGAATTGACTGGCAGCAGCGACCGCCATGATTGCTGCACTATCGCCGATGCTGTCCGAAATTATGTTGATGATCGGGCGACCGTTGTGACGCAAGTAAGCGGATTCATTTACTTCATTTTTGTCTGTCTCATTGGCATTGCCAGCAGTCACTTAAGGTTACACTCCACTTCTATGGCTCCACTTTGTTGGCTCCACTTTATATGAATCCAGGCCGGCTTGACCGGTTTGGCTGACTTGCTCAGAATAACTGATTAGTTCGGCTTGTCCAGCTTACCAATATCAGCGACTTCGGCAAACACTGAGACAAAACGGTTTAACAGGCGCAGGCGGTTCTCCCGAATAGTTATATCGGGATCCATAATCAGAGCATCATCGAAAAAGCGATCAATCGGCCCTCGCAAAGAAGCCAGGTAGTGCAGAGCCCGGTCATATCTGTCAACAGCAAGAGCATCTTTGATACCTTCAGCGACCTTGTTGATCGCAACCAGCAGAGCTTCATCTGGGGCGGCTAAAACTTCCAGAGAGACTTCGATACCCAGCGAAGCATCACGCAGGTTGTTGGCACGGGTATAAGCTGTCGCCAGATCCTCGAAGAGTGTTGGGGCAGAGTTGCGGGCAGCGGACAGAGCCGTAGCTCTGGCTAAGACATCGACTGGCTCGATGTTACCGGTAGCCATGATAGCCGATAGAATATCCTGGTCAAATCCCCGTTCGCGAGCGATGACCTCCAGCCGGCCAGCAAAGAATTCATGGATCAAGGTTGTCACCTGAGCGTGATTGAATTTGATGCCATCGTCGGCGAAATTTGTCAGTGCTGCATCGATCAGTTTGTCTAAGGACAATGAAAAACCTGCCAGCATGATATTGATGATACCAATTGCACTGCGCCGCAGCGCAAAGGGATCTGACGAACCAGTCGGTGGCTGGCCAATAGCAAACAGACCGGCAATCGTGTCAGCTTTGTCTGCCAATGCAACCACCTGTGCTTCAAAGATAGCTGGTAGTTCATCGGTTGCAAAACGTGGACGATAATGCTCACGGATGGCTGTGGCTACCTCTTCTGGTTCGTTATCTGCTCGTGCATAATAATCACCCATTATGCCTTGTAGAGCAGTGAACTCAATCACCGCATGGGTCACCAGGTCAGCTTTCGCTAATCTGGCAGCACGGATAGCCCGCTCCACTTGTTCAGAGCTGATGGATTCATCCAGCACGCAAGCTTGACCAGTTATGTTTTCAGCTAATCTGACCAGGCGATCAGTCTTCGCACGTAGCGTACCCAGTTTTTCATGAAAAACCACCTGGTCCAACTGGTCGACACGCTCAGACAGCGGGGTTTTAAGGTCTTCACGATAAAAGAAGACCGCATCAGCCAGACGAGGACGAACCACTCGCTCGTGACCAGCTGTAATGTCTGAGTTATACGAAGGTGATCCATTAGAGACTACCAGGAAACGGTTCGTCAGATGCCGCTCACTGTCATAGACCGGGAAGTAACGTTGGTGCGAAAGCAAGGTGTCAATCAGGATCTCCGGAGGCACCTCAAGGTATTCCTCATCAAAACTGGCAGCCAAGGTAGTGGGGAACTCAACCAGATTGACCACCTCGTCGAAGGTGGTTTTTGGCGTGTAGGCAAAAAGCCCGGTCTCGTCCTCAAAACGTTTAATCTGAGCACGAATATGAGCTGCTCGCATGTCGGCTGATGTAATCACCCAACCCTTGGTCAATACGCTGGCATACTCGTCTGCCTGAGTGACAGAGACTGCATCAGGTGCCAGTAGTCGGTGGCCATAGGTCTCGCGTTCTGCTATCAAAGCTCCGAACTCCGCAGGAATCACACAACTGCCCCAAAGTGCCATCAGCCAACGGACCGGGCGGGAAAACCGTACGCTGCCCGAGCCCCAGCGTTGCGATTTGGGCCACTCCAAAGCCTCCACCAAACCGCTGAGGATTTCTGGTAGTACTGTCTCGGTCTTGCGCGCCAACTGTTCGATAGTGGCAAAGACATACTCGGTGTCATCCTCAATCGCCCGCGTCAGATCGCGCACATCGATTCCCTTGCCTCGGGCAAACCCCTCTGCTGCTTTAGTCGGTTGACCATCCTCATCAAAAGCGATGCTGACAGCCGGCCCGCGAAGGCGCTGCACCAGAGCTAATGTCTCCGGGGCAAGACGTCTGACTTCCAAGACGATTCGTCGAGGTGTGGAGAAGGTCGTGATCGTTCCAAACTCCAAGCGAGCTGCGCTCAAGGCAGTTTCCGCCAAAGTTTTCAGTTGAGCAGTTGCTTGATATAGCGGCGTAGAGGGAATTTCTTCTGTACCAATCTCAAAGATCAGTGTCGCAGGCTCTTTGGGAGCTTTGCCATAACCACTGACAAGCTCACTGACTTCACTGGAAATCTCTGCTGATGAATCTGAGCTGGCGGTAGTTAATGAATCATCAGCTACTGAATCGGCGGATGCCAAAGTTGCGGGAGTGGTGGTTGTGCTGGTTGCATCGATTGTTGTGGCGGTTGGGGTTGCGGCGATTGTGGCTGCGGCGGTTGCGGGGCTGCCAGTAGCAGTGGCGTGTGTGCTCGGCAGTCTGACATATGCTTCACAACAAGCCTTGGTTAAGGTTCGTACGCGCAAAATATAACCCATCCGCTCAGTAACCGAGATCGCACCACGCGCGTCTAATAAGTTGAACAGATGCGAACACTTCAACACACTGTCATATGCTGGTAAAACTAGACCAGCATCAAGCAAGTGTTGGCATTCCCGTTCCCAATCATCAAAATGGCCAAACAACAGGGCAGTATCGGCTGCGGTAAAGTTATAGGCTGAGAACTGCCGTTCATTCTCAATGAAGACATCACCATATGTAAAAGCAGAGCCATCATCATTCTCTGCCCAAGTTAAATCATAAACTGAGTCGACTCCCTGGATATACATCGCCAGCCGCTCTAGTCCATAGGTGATCTCTACCGGGATCGGGTCACAATCAATGCCGCCAACCTGCTGAAAATATGTGAACTGTGTGACTTCCATACCATTTAGCCAGACTTCCCAGCCCAGCCCCCAGGCACCAAGGGTCGGTGACTCCCAATCATCTTCAACGAAGCGAACGTCATGTCGACGCGGATCGATGCCGATCGCTCGCAAAGAATCCAGGTAGAGCTCTTGAATATCGTTTGGTGAAGGTTTTATCAGGACTTGGAACTGATAGTAGTGCTGCAGGCGATTGGGATTTTCACCATAGCGCCCATCGGATGGCCGTCTGGAAGGTTGAACATAAGCTGTTCTCCAGTTGCCGGGACCAAGTGAGCGTAAGGTGGTAGCCGGGTGGAATGTACCTGCTCCGACTTCACTGTCGTAAGGCTGCAGGATTACACAGCCCTGATCTGCCCAAAACCGCTCCAGTTCGAGGATTATTTCCTGAAAGGTCATTTGCGCTCTCCTCCAGTAGCAACAACCATCCCGGGTTTATCCCTAGGAGTTGTAAGATCTGCCAATAAACTAATCGAAAGTACCGAAATGCTCAAAAGGCCAAAGCACAAGGATGCTTCTGCCAGAGACGCTCCGCTCGTCGATCGTACCAAAATATCTGCTATCCAATGAGTCTGTACGATTATCGCCCATCACCCAGATTTGGCCCTCCGGAATCCTGTAGGGATATTCAATAGTAACACCATTAGCTGTCCGTAGTGGCAGGGATGGACGACCTAAAGTATATGGCTCGACTAATGCTTTGTTGTTGACATAAACGACTCCATCGATCAGGTCGACGGTCTGGCCTCCTACGGCTATGACCCGTTTGACCAGGATCCGGCCTTCTCGTATCGGGTCGGTAAACGTGATGATGTCACCTGCCTGGATGGGGCTGAAATATCGGCTGACCTTCTCGGCGATAATTCGATCGTCAACTGAAATGGTCGGCGACATCGAGCCGGTCGGCACTGAGTAAATATCAATGACGAACAGTTTAAAAGCCGCTGTCAGACAGACCACAAAGGCGATTGTGGCGACAAAACTCAAGAGCTCACGAGCCAAACTGCGTTTTTTCTTTTTCTTTTTCCAGGGAGCTTCTTCTGCTCGACGTTTCTGAGCCGACTCAGGGTCACTGGCACTTGCGGTAGTGGGGTCGTCGAATGATATCAAGTCTGACTCTGGGAAAGGAATAGGATCAAGTTCATTGATGGAGCTTGTGACGGTGTCAAGTTGTTGTTCCAGTTCACGGTAATGCTTTGGTTCACTCATATCGTCTCGCTCACTAGTTGTTGTCAATTGTATTGGACTATCGGTCTTTAGGCTTTGGTCTATTGCTGTTGATGCTTCTACCACCGCAGGAGGCTCAGCCGCTTCAACAACAGGCGCGGCTGCTTCCACAACCGGCTCGGTTTTCTCCACAATTGGTTCGGCTGCTTCAACAACCGACGCGGCTTCATCTGCAACCGGCTCGGCTGCTTCATCAGTAAGCTCTGCTTCCACAACCGGCTCGGCCTGTTCGACCTGCCAATCCGCGGTCACAATCTCTATTGTTTTCAGTCTCTCCGCCTTTTCAGTAGACTGGGATTTGACCAGCTGACGCTCCGATTCACTCAGCTTCGCGGAGTCTATCAAGTCTGGACGTAAACTGGCTGTCTTGATTATGGACTGCTCACGGCGCCATTGATCAATTAAGGAATGGTTCCCACTAAGTAATACATCAGGTACCTTTAAACCGCGATACTCTGCAGGTCTGGTGTATTGCGGGTACTCTAGTAAGCCTTCAGTAAAGCTCTCGTCGATTGGTGAGTGTTCATCTCCCAATGCTCCGGGCAGCAGGCGGCAAACTGCATCAATAACACACATCGCCGGCAATTCTCCACCGGTAAGAATAAAGTCGCCTAATGAGATAACCCGATCTGCGCGACTATAGACTCTTTCATCGAATCCCTCATAGCGTCCACAAACCAGGATCAAACGGTGTTTTCCAGCGAGCTCTCTAGCCATTTCCTGATCGAACCGCTGGCCAAATGGCGCAAAGAAAATGACTTCCGTGTTCTTATCAGCGTCTTCATGGTTGCCAAGCAAATCATCCAGCGCTTCAAACACAGGTTCAACCTTCATTAATAATCCATGCCCACCACCGAATGGCTCATCATCCGTGCTTCGGTGTCGATCATGCGTCCAATCACGTAAGTCGTGATTTATCAGGTCCAGGATGCCAGTAGTGCGAGCCCGTCCAATGATTGAAGCACCAACAGCACTGGTTGGAGTATCAAACATCATCGGAAAAACTGAGAGTGTTTCAATTCTCATTTGTTCAGCTCCAACAAGCCCGCAGGCAGTTTTACGTAGATACTTGAGGTGTCTCGGCTCTTGATGAAATCATCAACCGCTGGGATTAGCACCTGTCCAGCGGGGCCGTCGACCGTCCAGAGGGTCTGAGGTGTGGCCCGCGACTCCTCGACTATCGTGCCGACGAACCCATACACTTCATCATATACCAGCATACCGACGGCTTCAGCTTCGATATCAATGCTTGTTGTCATTGCATCATCAATCAAGACATCATCCTTGGCTGCCAATAAATAACGTCCGACCAACTGCGTTGCTGTCTGCCTGTCAACGATGCCTTCCAGGAATAACCAAGGTACTATTTCGTTGCCACGTTGAGAAATGATTTTTGTCTGCCGGACACCTCGGATAGTTGGAGGGACTACCCAGAGCCCGGCACCAGGTCGTAAATGCAAAGGAAGGCCATCGGTGCTTTGCACTTCAACCTCCCCTTTCAATCCACGAGATCGGTTGACATAGGCCACCAATCTGTATTCCTTCACCATGTTCTTATGACCTGTCTGACTTTGTTCGCTCATAGCTCGGTATCAAGGTGTCTCGTGTTAGTGCTCGGCAAGCACGTCTCAGATAACCTTAAGTCCCGAATATGGATACATCAGCTGATGATCTCCACATCTAC
>JAITUO010000142.1 GCA_031286245.1 Coriobacteriales bacterium | reverse complement strand
CACTATCACAGGCTGCGCGGAACAATCACCACCAATATCAGCTACATATAAACTGACTGATTGGAAAGATGCTCAGATTGCGATTGATCGTGCCAGCAGTGGTGACGAGATCGACTTGTCCCAACTCTGGTCGCCGGAAGTACAGTACAGCTTCAGTGTACCTGCTAACCTCTCCTTGAGACTGATTGGCCGCGAGAATGTGGTTTTCTATGGGGTTTCGTTTACTTTTGCTGGTCAGAATACTATTACGATCGAAAACTTGAGTATTGTAACTACTAATAATCAAGCAGCCTCAGCGCTTGGTTTCTCTGGAACAGGCAACTTCCTGACAATCGAAGGAACCAACAGCATCATTGTTGCCACTGCTCCTGCCAAAGCCGGGTCTGGCGCGGCGATCGGGGTACCAGATGGTACTGATCTTGAGATCAACGGATCTGGTGTTTTGGCAGTAGCTGGTAATAATGGTGGCGCAGGCATCGGTGGCGGTTTGGAAAAACCAGGTGGTTCTATCACTATCGACATCGACAAGCAGGCTGTTATCACTGCTTATTGCCAAGCCGGCGGTGCCGGCATTGGCGGTGGCTTAAAGGCAAGTGGTGGAACTACCAGGATCGCTACAGGCAACATCAATGTCATAGAAAAAGCTTCCAGTAACAGCTCAGCAGATGACACAGGATCCGGAGCTGGTATCGGTGGCGGTGCGGCTGGTGACGGTGGCGTCATTGTGGTAAGTGGCGGTTCGATTCAAGTCAGCCAGTCTTCCAGCAGTGCTGGTATCGGTGGAGGATCGGGCGGTGCCGGCGGCAATATCACCATTTCCGGAGGGTCTATCAAAGCCAGCAACTATGGTAGCGGCCCAGCGATTGGCGGAGGATCTGTGACAATCGCCGGTGGAGTCGCTGGCGCACCAGCCAACATAACTATGCAGGGTGGCTCATTAGCAGCTCAAAGCACAACACGGGCTATCAACGGCACATTCAGCGAACTGCCGGCAGCTTATCACTGGCAGGCAGATTCGCAATTCGACGGGTCGGAGGCAGAGTCAAGGGTTTATCCCGGTGACAGCTTTTTGGGTAGCGACACCTATCGCAGCGTCAGTATTGCTTCGGCCGAGGTGATCGGCGTGACGATCTCACCCGCGTCTGTCGAAGTCCCAAAGGGCGGTACCCAGCAATTCTCTGCTTCGGTCCAGACAACAGGCGGAGCAAGCAATGAATTTCGCTGGAGCCTGTATGGACACAGTGCCCAGGGCACTTTCATCAATGCAGAGGGCATCCTGACTGTCGCCACTAACGAGACATCTGTCACTGTCACAGTTGTCGCGACATCGACTTTCAACAACGCGATCACTGCGACAGCGACAGTGACAATTATTGGCGCCCCGAGAACCTCAGGTCAGTAAAGGAGTGGACTGATGAAAAACCAATTATTGAAGTCTGGCCTGGGTATTCATCGGCAGATACAGCTGAGATCATTACTGGCGCTCGTACTTATTGTGGGGATAAGCCCGCTGGCGATGTTTGGCTGTAGCGACAACGCACCTAAGACTTATGCGGTCAAGAATTGGGACGAGGTGCAAACTAACATAGACAATGCCAAGAGCAGTGACTCTCTTGACCTGTCTGGCTTGACTACTCCTGCTACGAAATACACATTGTCGATACCGGCAAATATCAACTTAAAGATTATTGGCAATCCGAATGAGATATTCATCGGAGTAGCTATCGTCTGTGATGGCACCAATGTAATCACGATCGAAAATCTCCATCTGATATCGACAAACAATCAAGCAGCCTCAACTATTTATTTCAATGGTTGGGGTAATCAGCTGATTTTGGTTGGCCAGAATTCAGTCATCAACGCCCAAGCTCTGCGGATGCCAGGATGTGGTGCTGCTATTGGAGTGCAGGATGGAGCGACGATAACAATCAGTGGTGATGGCAGTCTGACAGCTCAGGGCGGTAGCTCCGGAGCTGGTATCGGAGGTGGAGCTGATCGATCAGCCGGTACTATTACCATTCGTGAGGGAACAATCATATCAACAGGCGGAAATCTCGGTATGAGCACTGGAGGAGCCGGACTGGGTGGTGGAGAAAATGGGGCAGGCGGTACAGTGACGATCAGTGGAGGAACCGTCAGTCTTGTCGGTGGTGGGTCAGCAGCTGGTCTCGGCGGCGGTAGTGGCGGCAGTGGTGGCAATGTCAGTATCAGTGGCGGTAAGATTAATACTGAAGGAGGCAACATGGCTGCCGGCATCGGTGGGGGCAGCGGCGGCAGTGGTGGGGTTGTCAACATCAGCGGAGGTGATGTAGTAGCCCGAGCAGGCAACCAGGCATCAGGACTGGGTCGGGGAGTAGGCGGAGAAAGTAGTACTCTTAATATCACAAATGGGACCTTGACTGCTTATGGAACTCCAGGAGCTGAGCGAGCAGATGCCATCGGCGGCAGAGTTGATACACTGCCAGCCCGTTATGTCTGGTGGGCTGCCGACCAGTTCATTGATCCAGCCAGCGTCCCAGGCATTGCGTATCCTGAAGATGAGTTTATCGATAATGGTGGGCTGTATTTCGTAAGGATAGAAGCTCGCTAGCTTATTACCCTTTAGTCATGATTGATGGCCAATAGCTCCTATCTTCAATCATTGTTGAGATAGGTAATAAGCTCTGCGAAACGCAATCTGGCCTGTTCATAACCTTCCCGATACAAAGCATAAAGCTTGTTTCTGTCATGCTCCATACTCTTGACAGGGTGTTCCCAAGTTGGTCGGAAAACAAAAGCTTCGCCTTGGTTTTCCAGCTCTTTCACATACTTGTAGGTTTTGTTATAGGTCAGATGGCGAGTAGCAATGGCATCAACGAAATTGGGATATTTTCGATAAATGATTCTTGCCAGCCAGACTAACCTGTTTTTGTGTTTTACATAACCTTCTGGTTGTGTGAGTATCACAATATGCTTTTTCATACCCAGCTTTTGTGAGAAATAAATAGGAGTGCTGTCACGCATACCACCGTCAAGCAAAAGTCGGCCATCAACATGAACGATCTTTGAGACAAATGGCAGGCTGGCGCTGGCTATCAAGTAACCTTCCTCCTTTTCCAGATCAGAGTACTGATGATAATCAGGTTCTCCCGATAATAAATCGACAGACGCACTGAACACTCGGATCGGTGAATTGCGAAACGCCTGATAATCATATGGAACCAGACGCTTGGGTATCTCCTCAAAAGAAAAACGGATATCAAACAGACTGCGGCTGTATAACCAAGAACGTGCCGAGAAAAACCGCCAGTCTTTGGCATAGTGGATATTCAAGTAGGTTGAACGGCCGGGCATACCAGCAGCATAGTTGATTGCATGGATCGCACTGGCAGATACACTGAGAACTGTTGTCGGCATCAAGCCTGCTTGCATTAAGTAGTCCAAGATACCTGCTGTGAATTGCCCCCGCATTGATCCGCCTTCTAATACCAGGCTGGCGTCAACCAATTGAGCGCCCAACCAGGCTGGCTGAGTATCAGGTTTACCAAAACCAGGATACAGATCAGTCAAGTCTTTCGGTAATTCCTCGGGCAGGCAATTTAACTGGTAGTCTGCCAGGTGATTTTGTGACTTTTTGTCGGAAGCAGTCGTCGAAGCGTTAGCATCTGTGGGGGTGTTTTCCATCTCTCTCCAAGAAACCTCACATGTATAGTATCAGTTCAAGGTTTATACTACCATGAGCATGTAATGAACCTGGTACAAGGTTTAGCTTTAAAGGAGTTAATTATGATTGACAGGCAAAAGGTTCAGGAAGTTCTGGATCAGATCCGCCCATTACTGCAGGCAGATGGTGGTGATGTCTCCCTGGTAAACGTTAATGAAGACGGCACCATTGAGGTAGAGTTGGAAGGTGCATGCAAGGGTTGTCCGATGAGTGAGTTGACACTGGCTGGTAGTGTTGAGAGAGTTTTAAAGGAACAGATTCCTGAGGTCACTCAGGTAATCCCTGCTTAATAAAACATTGATGTCCAAAAAGATCTGCTGGCAACAACGAGGTTGCGATGAGGAGATGCAAGCTCGCTGTCCGCACGCTGTTTCCTCAACTGATGGTTTGTGTCCTGTGCAATGTAATTTCACGCAATGTGACCGGCCTCAACACCGACAAGCTTCCGGACTGGACTTGCTTGACCCAAAGGTCGATCGTTCTGTTACAGTCAAAGAGGCCTGCTGGTATTGTGCTTACTTTATAGATAATGCCCCACAGCAGTTTAATTCTTAGTTATTTACATCCCAAAGCCTTGTGGATATATCTAGCCTGTGCCACAATAGCTGGTGTTTGTTTACCGGATCAGAGCAATTGTCGAGAGGTGGCGCTAAATGCGTTTTGAGTTGTATTGCCCAGGTTGTGGAGTCCGTGAGGTAGATTTTGAGTCTTATCATTCTGTCATCATGTTGGCGCCAAATTTAGCTTTGATGCAATTCGACTGCCCCTGTTGCCAAACCCCTTTACATGTCAGTGTCAAGCTCAACAGAGCGCAACAGGAATCCTTAAGAAGAATCCAGGATACTCACAACCTCAGACCTTTTGACCAATTAAAAGACAACAAACCAGTAGCAGTCAGTTACAGTGCCTGGCAGGTTGTTGAAGCAGACTCCGATTTTTTGCAGATCCTGGTTGCTCCGCCAACATCGACACCTGAAGCCAGAGGCCGTATCCAGGAACTCCATGAGCAATTAGAGCAGATCGATAGTGTTGATGAAGCTATCAGGCGGATTGACATGAGTCGTCGTCACAAGCATGGCTACCAAGGTCAGCAAGATAACCAGGACGTCCAAGGCAATCAGGACCTCCAAGGGTCTCCACCCGAAAAACCGTGACAATGCTGAACGATATCTATCATAGTATCGACGAAACCGTTTTCAGTATCGGCCCATTTACTGTCCGTTGGTATGGGCTGGGATATGTAGTTGGTTTTTTATTAGGGGCATTGCTGGTCAGACATTTGGCAAAGCGTTGGAAAATCGAGGTGACCTGGGATGCCCTGCTGACGTTGTTGATAGCTTGTATGCTGGGAGCTATCGTTGGCGGCAGAGTTGGTTATATTCTCTTTTATGGCAGTGGTTACTATTTTGCGAACCCGATACAGATCCTGGCGTTTTCCCGGGGAGGTATGTCATTCCATGGAGGCATGATCGGCTTGGGCCTTGGACTGGTAGTATCGGCTAGAATCTTAAAAATCCCCTTACTGACAATCGGTGACCTCGCTGCCATTAGCTCGACAATCGGGCTAGGTCTGGTTCGTGTAGCGAATTTCATCAACGGTGAGCTCTGGGGTTCTGTTACCGATCTACCCTGGGGTGTGATTTTTGACAGCGGTGGACCTTTACCGCGCCATCCGACTCAATTGTATGAGGCATTTCTGGAAGGAGTGGTACTACTCTGCATCCTTTATATGCTGGCCAGACGGAAGCAGCCCTTACCACGTGGCAGCTACTTTGGTGTCTTCCTGATTGGCTATGGGGTTTTTCGAATTGCTGTCGAATTCATTCGGCAACCGGATATCCAGGTCGGTTACCTATTTGACACTACTTGGATAACAATGGGGATGATGCTATCGATACCAATGGTGATCGGGGGGATTATCCTGCTGGTGTTTGCTATGAGGTGGAAACTGCCACAAATTGGCATGGAATGGCAGACAGTACCGAATGATTCTGATAATGGAACCGAAGAAGTCGGATCTTTGGTTGATGATAATAATAAAGAAATCAGCAAACAAAACGAGGAAACAGTTGCAACATCTAAAAAGCCGGATGCAGCCGAGACGGCACAGCCGGATCCAGCTGAGAATGCAAAACCGGATCCAACCGAGTCTGACGAGCTAGAAACTTGAAAGGTCACGTTTAGTCAAGGCCACTGCATAATGAATACGAGGCAGCTGGGGCAATTTTCTTGCTGAAATAAGCTTTGAATAGAACTAGATTTGCCAAAAAAATCCTTTTGAAGCTTGCTTGAGTAAAACCTGATTTATTAGTCTACTTTTGTGACAAAATCTTTCATCTGCTTAGCAAATGGATGTCCCTGGTGGTTTGTATCACTTTTGGAGCGTTAAATCACCTGCTGTGTCCCAAAATTACGCACGTGCCACAATAATGCGAAAATTTAGCACAAAATCGCGTTCACGTACGATTTTGAGGAGGAATAAGGGCCATAAAGCCCTTGAAAAGGCTAAATTCGATTGAAAACAACACGGAAAATCGTACGTGAACGCGATTTTGTACTATTATTTTTCGATTCTGTGGCAAGAGGCTTATTTGGAAGGCTTGGCTGATCACTTGGCGCTTGATTGACATTGGAAGTGCTAAATATGACTGAGTCTGACAGACTAAGTGCTAGTACAGTTGCGCTTGGATTGTCATAGTTCAAGGAGCATTCTAAGGTGCATTGCACACTACTCGCTTTTTTTGTACCAAAAGTGGACTTGTGTAGTGGGTTTTACCGCGTAAACGCCTAAATACAATGGAATTCAATTGTATTTAGGCGTTTATCCACTACACAAGTCCACTTTTGGGCCA
>JAITUO010000133.1 GCA_031286245.1 Coriobacteriales bacterium | reverse complement strand
TCTACTCACGCTGGGGCTGATCCTGCTCACGGATTGCCACTGCTGAAGCTACCCCGACCTGATGGGTGTAGGATAGCGATAATTCGATGGCGATGATTCCTTGCTGATCGGCAACTTGTTTTGCAGCACCAGTTAAGTGTGGATAAGGCCGTCCGTTTTCGGTGTGGCGGACCTCCACATCAGTCCAGCCAATTTTCATAAAGCCGGTGCCAAGAGCCTTCAGCACAGCTTCCTTCGCAGCAAAGAACAGAGCGTAGTGGACAGTTGGTCGGGCTTTTGATTTTGCATAAGCGATCTCTTCAGCGGTGAACAGGCGCTCACACAGCGTCGGAACGCGTTGGATGGCTTTTTGCATCCGCTCGATTTCGATGATGTCCACCCCGAGGCCTACCAGGTTGGCGTTAGAAGGTGAAGCGCCAAGGGATGCCGGGTCTGGAGCTGCGCTGGTAGCCTCAACAGCACCGGTAACCTCAACATCGCCGGTAACCTCAACATCAACAGCAGCGTCAAAGGTGTTTGGCGTCACATCTACCATATCAATACACAGTCTGCCATGTGAGACACCTTCTAACCTGAAACTAGTGCGAAACTACTACTTTGCTGAGATAGCGCGGATTGTCGATGTCACACCCCAAAATGCAAGCAATATGCCGGGCAAACAGCTGCAGGGCGACTATCGCAACAAAAGGCATCTGGATCGGAGTGGCTTTCGGTAAAAAGATCTGATAATCAACCTGCCCAACCAATCGTTGCTCGCTTTCTTCCGTGAATACTATCAGTTTTGCTCCATATGCCTTGGCTTTGAACAAGACATCTCTGGTCGCATCATCCAGTGAATCAGCAGGCAACAAAGCTACAACCGGAGTTGCTACGCCAGGGTCGATCAAAGCGATCGGACCATGGACAAATTCCAGAACCGAGAAAGCTTCCGCATGCCGGTAACTGGTCTCTTTTACCTTGAGAGCTGCTTCTTTGCAAGTAGCTGTCCCGGTTCCCCGTCCCAGTAACAAAATGTTCTCAGCCTGAGCGCAGGCTGCTGCAGCCTGCTCAATCTTTGCCAGAGACTGCGAAGCCAGAATACGCACGATCTTATCCACAGAATCTAAAAGCTCTGCATAGAACAAGGCTACCTCAGTTGGCCGTTGAGTCCCCCTTTCCTGACCCAGGTAAAGCGCCAACAGCGTAAGAATGGCCAGCTGCGCTGTGTAACTTTTAGTAGCTGGAACAGCAATTTCAATGTCCGCCTGAATGTACAGGGAAGCATTGGCCAGCGTCGTAATGGTCGAGTCCATGACGTTGGTAATGGCGACGACGTAGGCTCCATTGGCGCGGGCCATTTGAACAGCGTCCAGTGTGTCACTGGTCATACCGGATTGGCTGATAGCGATAACCATCGCGTTTTCTCGATGTTTGCGCTGGTTAAAGAGGAATTCCGAAGCAATCTGGACATCAACAGTCAGGTCGGTCAGCCTTTCGACAAAGTCCTTGGCAATCAGACCGGCGTGAAATGAAGTTCCGCAAGCGATGATGCAAATATGCCGGAGGGATCTAATCTCGTCGGCGGTCAGCGTGATTTCGTCGAACACCAGTCGCTGCCGAGCCGCATCGTAGCGGCCAGTCAAAATGTCTTGCAGCACCCGAGGTTGCTCGTAGATTTCCTTGAGCATATAGTCGGGAAACTCGCCTGTGGATAAGCCCGGGTCGACAGTTGTTGCAGCGGCGCGGTTGATGTCAGCGGCGCGGTCGGTGTTTGCAGTATCGATGTCAGCAGCGCTTATGTCGGTTTTGGTCAAAGTAATTCCTCTCTGGTTTTTTTAAGCATCAAGCTTTGTGAGGATAAAGTCTGGCATTTGTATATATAGTATTTTACCGTAGGTCAGTCTTTCGACAAACGACCGGAGGTTTCGTCAAAGCAGCAACTCAGCAATCTGCACGGCGTTTAAGGCTGCTCCTTTGCGCAGTTGGTCGGCCACACACCAGAAATTCAATCCCCACTTGACTGTAGGATCACGGCGGATACGACCGACATAGACCTCATCACTGCCAATCACCAGCCCAGGCATCGGATAAAGCTTCTCTGCTGGGTCATCCATGACAACAATGCCGGGAGCTTCATGAAAGGCTGTTAAAGCGATCTCGGTATCCATTGGTTCAGAAAACTCAACATTAACCATCTCGGAGTGGCTTCTCAGCACTGGAATCCGGACGCAATTGGCAAATACCTCGATATCCTCATCACCCAGGATCTTCTTGGTCTCAACAACCATTTTCCACTCTTCCTTGGTGGAACCATCCTCCATGAAAACATCAATCTGCGGGATGGCATTAAAAGCTATCCGATGGGCAAAATGCTCAATCGTCAGCGGTTCGTCTGCCAGGAACTCCCGCGTCTGTTCATACAGCTCGGCCATTGCGGCAGCCCCTGCTCCACTGGCAGCTTGATAGGTGCTGACAACGACACGTTTAATAGCAGCTTTGCGAGACAGCGCAGCCAGAGCAACAACCATTTGAATAGTCGAACAATTCGGATTGGCAATGATCCCTGAATGCTGCCGTACTGCCTGAGGGTTGACCTCAGGAACAACCAACGGCACGGTCTTCTCCATACGAAAAGCCGATGAATTGTCAATGATCACCGTGCCGGCACCGACAACTTCATGAGCGATTGTCTGGGTTGTCGCAGAACCGATGGCAAAGAAGGCAATGTCCACATCCGTGAAGCTGTCAGTAGTCATTGCTTCGACGACCAGTTCGCCATTTCCGAAGGGCAGCCGTCTGCCCGCACTGCGTTTAGAAGCCAGCGCCTTGACCCGACTGGCTGGAAAAGCCCGCTCGGCCAAGATCGCCAACATTTCCATTCCAACTACACCTGTTGCTCCAGCTACAGCAACTACGGGATTGGCAGGCATTGGTTTGTTCCATGACATAATATTCATCCCCTATTACCGGATAGCTTGGCTCTTACGTGGAGCCTGTCTGCCCTCTTTGCTAACCACTCGACTGATTGTTGAGAGTTTTGTCATTATAGTGGTTTATGCTTGCGAATATGGATAAGACCGCTTTGTCACGACGCGCGATACATGAAATGATAGAATTATATAAGTAGTATCTTCTACTATCCAAATAACGGGAGGAAATCATGAACCAACCAACTGCAAAAAAAATTAAAGGCATTCTGCCGCTGCCACAGATGATTGCAGACGCTATTCACCAGAGCGAAGGCCGTCCTCTGATCATCGAGATTCTTATATTTGTACTGGTCTTTCTTGTCGGTGGAATAGTCTTTCAGGGATTAATCCTGGCAATTGGCTTTGTTCCGCTTGTGATGACAAAGCTTGATACTTCTCTTGCTCCAGGTGATGAAGATTTTACGGCTTACTTTAACCAAATTTACGAAGAAATCCTCAATGATCCTTTGATAGCAATCCTTGCGCTTCTATCAACAATTGGTACAACGATTGCTGTGATAATTTTCTGCCGTTTCATAGAAAAACGTAAGCTGCCATCGATGGGCTTTCGGAAGCGAGGCTTTTTCAGTGAATACCTGATTGGTTTGGTGATTGGCACAATCATGTTTACTGCCGGGATTGCTATTTGTTATGTGACAGGCACCTTGGAATTTGGGGGAATCAGCGCTGTCGTGCCCTGGGGTTTCATTGCTTTGTTCCTGCTTGGTTATATCTTCCAGGGAATGAGTGAGGAAGTGTTGTGCAGAGGATATTTACTGGTCTCACTCGCCCGCAGACAATCTATGGCTATAGCAGTCTTCGTCAGTTCCATTCTCTTTGCCGGCTTGCATTTAACCAATCCCAATCTCTCAGTTCTGGCATTTATCAACCTCTTCTTATTCGGTGCTTTTGCCGGAGTATACTTCTTGAAACGGGGAGATATCTGGGGTGTCGGAGCGATCCATTCAGCCTGGAATTTCGTTCAAGGTAATGTCTTTGGCATCGCTGTCAGTGGTACCACAAAACCAGCCTCCGTGTTTAGTTTCCTGCCGACTGCTGATGGTTCCCTGATCAATGGTGGAGCTTTTGGGCTTGAAGGCGGGCTGGCTGTGACCATTGTTCTTGTACTGTTCACCATCATCATGTTTTTCATTCCCAGTCGAAATGTCGCAACTGCTCCTGCAGCTCCCATAGATCAACCTATGGTGTTTGCTCCGCCAGATCCCAATATGCCGCCGGTTGTCTACGCACCATCAGCTCAGCCTGCCTTACAGACACAGCCAGCGCCTCCGATGCAACAAGAGTCACCAGAACAACCATATCCAATTGAGCCACCCGCGCAACTTTAGTTTCCGTATCCTATTGAGCCACCAAACGCTTAGTTTACGTTCTGGATATATGTATCTACAGCATTACTGGATCCACTATATCTGCTTCACTTCTCAGATTGCCTCAGTAGCTTGTAGTCATACATGATACAAAGATAATTTGGCCTCTCGAGGGGCCTGACTGCTCCAATAACGTAAGGCTATCGATATGCTCCTGGTTATTGGCTGTTGCTAGCCTTGCCAGGATTTGCCTGGCGTCCAGAGCCACAAAACAACATGGCTTTCCAGGACTTCGGCTCTATCGCTGACATCTTTAAGGGCTTGGCCTATCTTTCTTTTCAAAACAGGCATTTCCTGGAAAAATCGGAGTTTCTGGCCAAAAAGGGCTCTCATGTATGGCTGTTTGGCCTAAAATGTCAGATCCGGTTTTCTCCACAGTTTAAAACCGCAGGTAGATGAGTTGTGGCAGAATTCTATCTGTGTGAAACCGATAGATAACTATACATGAGGGCTCTTTTTGGCCAGAAACTCCGAAATTCCCAGGATTTGCCAAAATGAAGCACAAAAAAGGCTTGTGAAGCGATCATCAGATTAGTGAGCTTCAAAAAGCAAGCTTAGGCACAAGCACGACTTGTCGACCGTTTCCGATTTCATGCAATTCGTACTTGCAGAGGATTCCAGAAGGCTATCTTTTGTTTACTGAATGTGAACAATAACTCCTTCGCAACCTTTCTTTCGACTTGCTGTTCTCAACGAGCAGCTCAAAGCCGACTTGTGCTACAATCCCATACTGCTCCCTTTCCCTGGGAGATTAATTTAGGGGCATTAGCTCAGCTGGGAGAGCGCGTGGCTGGCAGCCATGAGGTCAGGGGTTCAAGTCCCCTATGCTCCACCAAAATTGACACGGGTCGTTGGCTGTTTTTGCAGGTCAACGGCCTTTTTTACTTTATTACAATCCCAGGCTATTTGACAAATGTAGAATATTTTTACACAAATCTCACTCATCGAGTTGATGCATGAGTTCTGTTTTTATCTTCGATAAAACATCCATGTTTTTATGGGAGTGTTATCTTTGTTTTTTTTGCGTAGACCACTCACAAATTGGCTTGCGCTAGGAGGGCGCTATGACTTTTGATGAGTTTGATAAACTAGACTCACCTGGTAGTTGGAAATCTTATATTTAGTAAGCTTTGGTTTTGGAGACAAGCTTATTGAAAACAATGACTTATCAGTCTTTGCAAAAATGCCAGTACTTAAAGTGCAAACCATACCAACAAACCTTTACACCACAGAGGAATTAGCACAAATCGTCGCTGCTTGCCCCAATGTATCAGGCAGGGCATTAGCTCCTTATGTAAGATTCAGTAGAAAAGGTGATGAAAAGGATATACTTATCTGCGGTAAGAGGAAGCCGTTCCAGCATTCATTAAGAGATGCGGAGAGGATTTCAGCATATGAAGAAAAATTCTATAAATTGGTCGAGCGATATAAAAGCCATCAAATTTTCTAAAAATATGGAGAAATCCATGGGTTCTTTTATATAGTGGAGCCTTGTATATGCAAAGCCAGAGATACACTAAAACTTTAGCCACCATCACTTGCCTGGTCATAGCGTTATCTGTCTTGATAGTCATGCTACCGTTTGATACAACAAAAAGATTTGACGCAGCAGAATACAATTACGCAATAGACACTATCGTTCAACTGGATGGAGTTCCTGTTTTCACTCAGGAGACTAATCATACTTGCTATGCAACAAGTATGGTTGTTGTTGAAAACTATCTAGGGGTTGACACAACAGAGAGTGCTTTGCTTAATGAATTAAGTCTACAGAACCGTGATACTGGCCTAATACCTAATGAGTACATTTCGCACGCCAATAGAGCTTTCAACCCACTGGGCTATTCAGTATCTTTGGTCAATCCAAAGTCAGAGGCTATGGCACTGAACATTATCACAGCTTCATTGTTGGATGGTTTGCCAGTAGTGTTCTACTATTCGGTGATAGACGATTGGAACAAACCGCAGTTCAATACCCACTATAGTGTGATTTTTGGTATCGACATGAAAAGCCAAACCTTAATGCTTTCGAATCCATACGGATACATGGAGGAATTATCTTTTACAACCTTTTTCGAAGGGCTGTCTTTCAAAGGCTTCGAGCCAGAATCGTTTATGCACTTGATGGGCAGAAAAGTCGGTCTGATCAGGAGTAACAACCTCTTTGTTTTCAGTAGTATTGCTTGATGGGAAGCTTTGTTAATAAACCTAAACTGCACTCTCTAATACAAGTAGACGCTACTCCCCAGGTAAACTGACCTCGATAATAACCCACTTCGTAACCATCACAACCACGATACTATAGAGCGCTGCTCACTCGTGGTGATTGGTTTAGCCAAATAGGTTTGACTCTTTTGGCAATATGTAGTATATGTATATGGCCTATGTATATATCAATCGAATGATATGTAACCTACTAATATGTGTAGATGCATTGAAATCAAAGGGGAAGAATCAGTCTACAACGTCGAAATCTATGTGCCTCAAAGCATAGTTAGAATCATTTATAAGCTTTTTCATACTCTTCTGGCATATGGAAATCATGATTTGTACAAATTGACAACAATATTAACAAGTGGAAGGGGCAAAATGATGATGAAAAGTAAAGCCATGCCTATCGCTTTGGTACTGGTCATGCTGTTGACTTTGGTACCGGCATTCATACTACCCGCGCAGGCTGCAGACGGCGAAGTCCCTGTTGCTGACGAAACAGAGTTACGTACTGCGGTCAGTTCAGCGGCGGGTCCAACCGAAATAGTTTTTACCGACGATATAGAACTGACGGGGACACCTCTGGTGATTCCAGCTGGAGCAGAAATCACACTCAGTAGCGATGATGATGGCCCCTATAGCCTCTTTGGCGTGGACGGGTTTGATACGATCAGTGTTGCTACGGGTGGCAATCTGGTGCTTGACG
>JAITUO010000119.1 GCA_031286245.1 Coriobacteriales bacterium | reverse complement strand
GGCCTTCCCAACCGCCACCGATTACCAGATGACGACCATAGCGGGCTTGTAAGCCTGCAATGTCATTAGCCAACTGGACAGGCTCCCAGCAGTTGACGCCGATCTTAATCAGATCAGGAATAAAGTCCTCTCCACGACCGCATAAATGCATGTCGATCGGCAACCCTCGGTCCACAGCCAGATATGAGAACTCGCGATAAATCGGCAGCAGGAATTCCCGATACATCTGCGGTGAGATAAAGGGATTGCGTTCTGCAGCAGCGTCATCACCCATTTGGATCACATC
Source organism: Coriobacteriales bacterium (assembly GCA_031286245.1). Lineage (GTDB taxonomy): Bacteria > Actinomycetota > Coriobacteriia > Coriobacteriales > UBA8131 > WQXZ01. The sequence goes on along the minus strand of JAITUO010000119.1, from coordinate 3,193 downwards.
AGGTTTGATTACGTCAACAATCTGAACAGCGATCTCCATATAGAAATTCTTCAGGAATTCAAACATCTCCTTCACAGAATCCGGTTCTTCGATCATGGCCGACAGTCCTTCAGTGAAGCCCATCAGGTTCATCAGCTGCATAAAGAAGCCCATACCACCGGGACCCCACCAGACCGAAACCTTTTCACGGTCATACGGCAGGTTCTTCATTGCATCTTCGGCTACCGCCTTCCAATCCATGCCTATCAACCGCTCCGGGATCTTGATGACGTCATACCATTTGGTGATGTCCTCAAGAATGAACACATCCGGTGTCGGCAGAGCAAAACCGCCAACTTCCTCCACAGTGGTGAACGGAACACCCCACAGATCCTTGAAGCCCTTGCCATCAAATGGGTTTCCCTCACCCATCAACGGCATTAACATGACACCCATATTCGGTGGTTCCTCGTCCACTCCAGGCAAAGGCCCGTAATACGAATACGAAGGAACCCACTCAGGCATCTGCCCATACAACACCCTCAACAGGTTTTCTTTCGGGGTTAATGTTGCCATGCTGACCTTCCTTTCAAACATGAAAATTTGTATAACGCTATTACAGCGCGAAATCGATCATGCCGTCAATTTGGTTGACTGAACTATCAAAAAGAGCCTGCATCGATTGCTGTGAAATGTGCAATGTGCAAGCAGAAAACAAATGCATTCGACCAAAGCCTTTTATCACGAGCCTTACTCAAAAATGAGTCTATAATCTCAAATGGAAAACTTAGGGAGTCAATGTGGATAAGCCCGGTAGCAATTTTGCCGGAGCTTTCAATAAGCCGGATCACAGCCACGCTTGGTAACCACTACAAAAACACTCCCTGGCATTTATCAAACAAGGAGGTTTTCATGAAATGTGTAGTCTGTGAAAAGAAACTCGAGGACAACGAGGTATTTTGCCCTATCTGTGGATCTGACCAGACAGAGATAGTAGCGTACAAAGGCAATGGTGCCTTTGTAAAAAGTAAGGCAAACGCTCCCAGTTGCAAGTTGATCATCACCAACTCCCGACTGATAGCAATTGACGACATTGCAGCAGCAGCAAAAGCCGGTGGCAGTGGCGGCGGCTTGTTGGGCGGTTTTATTGGTTCAGTCGCTGGGGATTTAATTGGTGAAGGCATTGGAAAGGTCCTGGACAAAACGGTCAAGAAAAAAACCCTTGTAGATCTACCGTTATCCAGCATCATTGAAATCAACGAAACCAAAGGGAATATCTTTGTTACGCTTAACACCTGCACGGTCACCACATACGATGGAATAAACCATATCTTCAAGTTTGACAAAAAGAGTGATTTCACAGGAGCATTAAGACAAGCCACCGGCAAATAGCATTCATAGGCCGATAGCCGCCAGCAAGCAAGGTTTATTCATGGGGAGAAGACCCATCACCCGGGCTTCTCCCCATTTTATTATTAAAACTACTTGTAGAGCTTGTTACCGTATTCGAAAATTTCTGCGCCTAAGACTTCGTTCCAGTGCATCGTCAGTTGGTCATCCAGGCTCATTGGAGTATAAGAACCAGACCACATGTAGCCGCCATTGCGTCCGTATTTGTCCATGGTGGCACGGACGGAGGCACGGATTTCTTCGTCTGTGACATCCAGCTCGGTCAGGCGACCACGGCCTTCCCAGCCACCACCGATGACCAGATGCCGGCCGTAGCGGGCCTGCAGGCCTTCGATGTCATTAGCCAGCTGGACCGGCTCCCAGGCATTCACACCAATCTTGATCAGATCATGCATGAAGTCCTCACCGCGTCCACAGAGGTGCATCTCGATCGGAATGCCGCGGTCAATCGCCAGTTTGGTGTACTCCCGGTACAGTGGAATCAGAAATTCTCGATACATCAGCGGTGAAATGAAAGGGTTACGCTCGGCAGCGGCATCGTCGCCGAGGCTGATGGCGTCTGGCTTGACGATATCGATAACTTGCTGGTAAACGCCGAAGTAGAATTGGTGGAGATAATCAAACAGCTCTTTCACAGCATCCGGTTCTTCGATGAAAGCACTCAGTCCTTCATTAAATCCCATGAAGTTGGTGATCGACATGAAAAAACCCGCCCAACAATGCGGAGCCAGGAATATAGCCGTCTGCTCACGATCCACTGGCAGGTTTTTAAGTTCAGCTTCTGCTACAGCTTTCCAATCCAGGTTCTGCAACCGCTCTGACACCTTGATCACCTCGTGCCACTTGGTGATGTCGGTCAGGATAAACTGATCTGGCGTCGGTAATTGAAAGCCACCGACTTCCGGCACTGCCGTGAACGGGACGCCCCAGATATCCTTGGGATTCTCAAAGGCAAAGCGTGTACCCTGTAACTCTGCCATGAACAGCAGATAGGCACCCTGTGGGCGGCCGTAACGGATCAACGGTGGCCCAGGATAGGCGAATTCCGGTACCCATTCCGGCACCTGACCGCCCATTACTCGCATGAAGTTTTCTTTCGGGGTTAATGTCGCCATGTAGCTCTCCTCTCTTCTTTTGTTATGCCTGGTAACGTGCCTTCTGCAGGCAGCACGTCGCTTCCCTCATTGTACATGAGCTTGAATTTAATAATGCTACTTTTGCCAGATCAAGGCTGTTTTCAAAAGTTCTGCGTCAAGTTAGTCAGCTTTTTTTTCTACACGGTAGACATTACCTCGATAATCAGTTTCATATTCCGAAGGCTCAAGCTCCGCGCGGAGCTTTGTGTCAGCATTGATATCCAGCATAATCTCATAATTTTCATACCGGTCGGCTACCAACAGCAACTTGTATGTACCAGGAGCCACCTTAACCGAATAGACTCCATTTTCGTCAGCATAACCACGATAAGGCAGCAGCATCACCCGGGTTCTCCCGGGCGCCGCCTGGGTGTCTTGTCCTACGATTTCGATTGTCAGTAGGTGTTTGGCAGCTTGGATTACCGTGAAGTTGAAGCGGATCACCGCTTCTGGATGGTCCTGGTTGACGCAGGTATCTGTATCACTGTTTGGGATCGTATTCTGACTGTTTTCCTGCAGAGAAACCTCAGGCGGCAAAGGTGTTGACAGTGAGGTTTCAGGCAGTCGAGCTTCCCACTGATAGTTTCCGGAGGTATCAGGAGCAGTCAGTTCGACATCAGCCCAATACAGGCAGAGATCTTCTGACAGGATCTCTTCACTGAGCAGAG
>JAITUO010000114.1 GCA_031286245.1 Coriobacteriales bacterium | reverse complement strand
CGGCTTGCTGGCCGGAGACTCCAGAGGAAGCAGTTCGCGCAGAAGTCCGGGCAACCTGCGATGCGCTGGCTCCCGGTGGACGCTTCTCGTTCGGTGGTTACATCATGGGTCTTCCCGATGATCCCGAACGCATTAAGCGCCAGGCTTGGATTCAGGACGAGTTCGACAAGATCAAGTTCTCGTACTACAACTAGTTTTTTGCTGCATCGAAAGAAGCACATAGATATACGCTGAAGTAGATGTACCTAACTAATTGAATATTGAATATGTGGAGAAAACCGTGGAGAAAACCCCTTGGCCTTTTCGCCGGGGGTTTTCTGGTTTATCAGGATTAGAAAGTATAGCCATCCCAACATTCGAAAAACGAATGTTGGGATATTAGTATTACGAATGTATTGATGCCTCTATTAGTTAGGCTTCAGTAAAGGACTACCGCGTATCGATCCATAAATAAGACGGAGCCAGATGAGGAGGGCACCAGTCTTCTGAATACTGGAATTCGATGTAGGTGTCAGAGAGCTTGAGTATTAATACCCCCTGCTCATCAAATAACGATATGTCTGTTGGTTCGCAGTCAAGTATACAGGCAAAAGCAGAAAACCCCTGTGAGTTGTCAATTTGGACTTTTTGAGTTCCGGATTGAGTCTCGATAATTATGTAATTGGTTTGCATTAAATCGATAAACCTGTCAACCCCAGGGACTTCTTGAGCAGGAATCCAATGTCTACTCCCTAAAGAACCAGTCAACAGATACTTGTTGTCATACTGTCTGATTTCGACTTCAATTCCTGGGCTAAGGGCTCCACGAAACCAAAAAGCGTAGGAAATTGTGCCATAAACTATCTTAGAGTCACTGGGAGTGACTTTGACTCGCCAGACGTAGATGCCATTGTAGAGGGAACCGTGATTTGAGCCGTTCCTGCCAAAGCAAGCAATCGCCCAGGTATCCTCACCGTTGGTAACGATACTGACTTGCATGTCTTCAGCTTTGTCATCAATAGGGAAGACATAAAACATTGAGTCAGCTGTTGCCCACCTGACGAATGATTCCAGATCTTCTATTGACGTGATCTCTGGTACATACTTAATTGAACTAGGACCATAACGCAAACCGCTATCTGGTGTTGATACAATCGGAGTCGTCACAACACCAGGATCAGGCAATACCTGCTCAAGATCAAGTTGCTCTATCTCGTTTTCGAGAAGAGATGTCAGTCTCAGTTGGCAAGCCACAAGTAAAGGCATTATTAATACCAGAACAAGAACAACGCTTAATATATGGGCGGACTGAAATATGTGTTTATGTCTGACAATCATTACTCCCCCTATTGTCGATAGGCATAATTGGTTTAATTCCATGGATGCAATATATCACAAGTGGTAGAAAGTGGTAGCCAGTGAACACATTAGTTTTCTCCCAGGTAATCTCTTATAAACACAATCTGAAAGCTTGATCCGGCTTTTGAAAAGCTGGCATCTGGTTACAAACTCAAACATAAGAGACTTCAACACCTCAATCTGACATGAATACAGTGTCCAGTTGCGAGCATGCGAAATTTTGCCGCAAAAAGGCACTTTTTGTATGGTTTTCCATGAGGTGGGAGGCTGCTATTTTTCCCATGGAATTTAAAAGCCATGGTAGAAGAGTTGTGTATGAAAACATGTCGAATTAAATCACATAGAAAACCATACAAAAAGTGCCTTTTTGCGGCAAAACTGTCACTGGCTAAGCTAAAAGCGGAGAATCTGTTACCTAACCATGCTTCTATTGTGCAGTAATATTCCAATGTTATCTTATTCCCAAATATGAAAAGGAGCAAACAGTGAAAACCAAACTTCATGTTAGTCTACTATGCTTCGTTGCACTAACAACGTCTTCATGTTTGCCGCTTCAGGAGTCAGTGGCAGAAATAAGTATTGATGTCTGTATCGAATCAACTGTTGATAGTGTAATCACTTCAAAGAAACTCTATGATCCAACACCGGACATCAGACATTACGATGTCTATCAGCAAGGAGCCACTTCAGCTTTTCCAGACAAGTTCAGTTTGGCTATGGCTGATAATCCTATTACAGAGAGGATGTACCTAGAAGTAAACTCTACTGTTGATACGCCCACTACAACATATGACTACCAAGTCTTTTACTCCAGGTATCTGGATATCTGGAAAGAAGAGTTGAAGTATTCTGTCGACAACCTCAAAGTCTATTTAACAGACGAAGAGTCTGAAATGCTTGATGCAGCTCAAGCAGACTGGGAAAGCAGTGTATGGTTAAACAATGAGCTGGACTCGCTTATGATAGTCAAGTTCGGTATGTTACTGGGCTCACAACACCTGTATAGTAGGTTGACCTATCTAATCACCCAATACTCTGAGAGAGCCTATCACATCAAGTATATGACCTACCTGATCGAGACTCACTCTGGTGATGCTAAGATTCCAATCGAAGATCAATTGTGGGATAAATTCCACGATTTTTAATTACCCCCGACTGGCGTTATCTACGACTGATACTACCCCCAACTGACGCTATCTACGACCGACACTACCATGATCAGACAAAAGCCAGACCGACCAAACTGACTGAAATCACAAATGCTGTAATGAACAGGCTATAGAATGCCTTCTGGTACAGGGCAGTCTGCTTGACAATCTTTTCAAAGCGGCTGTTCCAAGCATAGAAAACGGAGTTAAAGATACTACCCCAGGTAATTGAAGCCAGTGCGAAGAGTATCAGCAAAACAGCAATCCAAGGCGCATAGATCGCAAAAACGTTTCCCGAAAAAACTGTACCCGGTAAAGAGTAGCCAGTGAAAATTCCAGTGAACACCAGCAGCGGTACCATCAATAGGTTGGCCAGGAACAGGGCTGTCGGTACTGCTTGTGACCTGCCAGCAAGAGCGGATCTTTGCTCATCAAGAATACGGAGCGTCTGCGTTCTAAACTCTTGAGCTCTATTATGATCAGCAAGCTGAAAGGTGATTTCTGTAGTTGTATCAGTGAGGATCGTGATGCCTTCGGCGATTGGTTTGCCGAACCTGACAGACACACTCCCGTCATGGTTACAAAGCTCCAGTCGGGTTATCGTGCTTTCTGTGTTCTGTTTACAGGCGACGAACTCATGAACCGAATTAGCGGTAGCCTGCTCGCCGGACGAAAACAGAGTGACAAGAGAGACTGACTTGTTAGAGGAATCGGAAAACTTTTCAATCACCGACACCAATCGAGTCAGGCATTCAGTAGTCAGTACGACTGGGAAAGGATACGAAAGCTTGGAATCTGTGATCATGATGACCTCCCCTTAGAAATGAAACACCAGTGAACATATGGGCTATCAGATTAGCACTAATGCATTAACAATAACAAGCTCTACACTACTCACGTATGAAGACAAAGCTATACCAGTTAGTGGATAATACTACCTACGAGTCAATATGAGCAACACATCGATCATCGATATCGTCTCTGACCGGCTTTTTAAATCGAAGGCTTTCAGCCGGCTGGCAGAGAAACTAGGCGCGCAAGGCGACATATCAGTTGCCGCGCCGATCTCGGCGCGCCCGCTTCTAGTGGCTGCCATCTTCGCCCCGTCTCCAAAAAGCATGCTGGTATTGACCAGCGGTGAGGAAGCAGCCGACCACTTTGCCCGTGAACTGCGAGTTTGGCTGGGCAGCGAGACTGCTGTCCGCTTTCCGCTCTATACCCATCGGCCGTGGCGCCAGCAGGAGCTGATCGACGAACATGTCGCTCAAGTCGGCGCTCGTAGCCATGCTCTGGCGACCTTGAAAGCAGACGAACCCAAGCTGGTGGTAGCCAGTGTCCAGGCGCTGCTCCGCCGCTTGCCTCCTACAAAAACGCTGCAGCAGACGATCCACTTCGACAGTCAAAACACTAAGCCAGGCCAGCCAACTTATGAGTCAATCAAGACAGCGCTAACCGCTATCGGTTATGAACGCTTCGATTATGCCGATGCTCCAGGTCGTTTCTCTGTGCGGGGAGACACTATTGACATCTGGCCGGCTGGTACCAGTTACCCAGTGCGCATCGAGTATTTCGGTGATGATGTGGAGAAGATCAGGCGTCTGGTACCTTCAACCGGCCAGTCCATTGGCATGTTAGCTGAGCTTGATATCCATCCAGCCAAAGCTATCGTCTTGAATGAAGCGAACAGCAAACGAGCGATCCGCCGTCTCTATGGTCTACAACCAGAAGAATTAAAGACTTTGCCGACTGGTTACAGCGAACACATCGAAGCTATCCAAGCTGGGTGCTATTTCCCAGAGCTGGAGCTTTACCAGCCCTATCTATATGATCAGACGGCGATCCTGTTGGATTACTTGCAGACTTCTGCCTTGTTGGTTGCCGTCGAGCCGCGTTCACTATTTGACGCAGCCGCTCAGTATTACGATACGCAGGAACAAAGTATTTCTGCCCAGAATCTACATGCTGCGAGAGCCCAGGCCCTGGTTGAAGCCATCTTCATGAAGCCAGCCGACCTGGATTTCGGCCAGCGACAGTTAATGACAATATTGACTATGGTTTCCGGGAGTACCGGACTTGACCTCAGGTTGGAGGTCAAGCATCCGACCATCGGTGGTTCCGAAGAGCGACTGGCCCAGGCGGCTCGTAACTACACACAAAACGATTATCTAACCATTATCGGAACAGCCGGCCATCAGTCTCGCCCGGCAATCGAACTCGCATTGACCGACGAGTTTGTCTCCTTCACAGAAATCACTACCCAAACCTCCATCCAAACCACCCCCCGCGAGCGAGTCGCGCTAGTTACAGACATTGACCTGCCCATAGCGATGACTATGCCAGCAGCCAAACTGGCATTGCTTGGGTTAAATGACAACAGCGCAGCTTCAGTTGCCCGGCGGGTCCAGAGCCAGCGAGGTGGCGGTAGGGCTTCAAGCAAAACCATTCAGGATCCGACTGCTCTGACCTTTCCGTTCAAACCTGGCGACTATGTGGTTCATGAGATTCACGGCATCGCACTGTTTAAAGCCATCGTCCGACAAGAGGTCGCCGGTGTCGAACGCGACTATCTGCACCTGGAGTATGCCCAAGGCGATAAACTCTATACTCCTGTGGAGCAGAT
>JAITUO010000092.1 GCA_031286245.1 Coriobacteriales bacterium | reverse complement strand
ACGCTCCTGGCTGGTAACGCAGCCATCGTCAAGCCATCAACCGACAACCCATTGACGCTCTGCATGCTGACTGAGCTGCTGGTCAAAGCCGGAGTCAAAGGTGGTGCTGTGCAAATCCTGACCGGACGCGGTTCCACCGTTGGCCATTGGCTCTGTTCCAATCCAGACGTACACTTGATCACCTTGACCGGATCGACCGAGGTTGGCATCGAGACATACAAGACCGGAGCCGACCATCTGGCGCATATCGCTTTAGAGCTTGGCGGTAACGATGCTTTCATCGTGGATGCCGATGGTGATGTAGACCTGGCCGTCGAAGAGATGATCTGGGGTAGGATGTATAACACCGGCCAAGTCTGCTGCGCGTCAAAACGTTTCCTGGTGCATAACAGCCTGAAAGAAGAGTTCGCAACCAAGGCAGTCAAGCGGATCAAGAAAATCAAGCGAGGCGACCCCGCAAACGATTCGACTCAGCTCGGCTGCCTGATCAGTGAACGGGCGGCAATTGAAGTCGAGCATCAGGTCCAGCTGACAGTAGAGCAAGGTGGCGAAATCATCCTTGGCGGTAAGCGCAAAGGAGCGTTCTTCGATCCGACCGTCATCACCAACGTGCCGAAGACTGCCGATGTAGCCATCGATATGGAGATTTTTGGCCCAGTCGTACCGATTATCGGTTTCGATTCCTTGGATGAAGCTATCGAGATCGCTAACTCATCAAAATTCGGACTCTGCGGTTGCATCTTCACTGCTGACATCAAAAAGGCCTGGCAAACAGCTGCCAGGCTGGAGTGCGGCGGTGTCGTAATCAACGGAGCCAGCTTCTTCCGCAGTTTTGAGATGCCTTTCGGTGGTTACAAGTATTCCGGCATCGGCACCGAAGGGGTGCTCAGCACCTTCGACGAAGTGACCAGGACAAAGACCATCGTCTTGAAAAACGTCGTCGCCTGACAGCACACATACCCGGTCAAACGCCAGGGCATGCTTTATTAATAACTTTTTCCATGGGGAGAAGCCCGGGCTTCTCCCCATGTCAAGCTATGCTTTATTGATCGACTATTGCGTAAGTGACTGATTGTTCGCGCAGTAGATCAAAAAAGCCCTTTGGATCGAGTTTGGGAATGCTGGAGTGTGGCATATTCTGATCTCTGGTGATCAGGTAGTCGGCTCCGGCTTTTTCGGCAGCTACTGTGATCAGTGCGTCTTCGAAATCGTCCCAACCACGTTGACAGGCGATCTTGATATCATCGCCTTCGATGGGGCAGAGCTTGAATACCATCTGGCATTCCAACATCCTTTTTTGCAAAATGCCGGAATCGATATGCCTGTTTAAAACATAGAAAACATCTGTGAACGATTTTGCTGAAACTGTCAGCTCGACCTCTCCAAATGTCTGTGGTACCAGCAGTAACCTGGCTTGATCACCATCTTCATTGTGACCAGCAATAAAATCGATGATGATATTAGTGTCTAGAAAGAGCCTCATGATCTTGACGTTTTCCCTCCTTGATTATTTCGTCATATGGTTTTCCGGTGTCTTCTCTCCAGTCGATTGGTAAGGGATCCAGCAAGCCTAATAAAGCATCGTAATCCTGAAGTTTTGTCGTTTTGATGGTATTGCGGTTTAGCTCACGATGGCCTGGTTGAGGAAAGGCGTGAGGGTCTGGCAAGATATCTGCTGGAAACCTCTCGGTTGTGGCGATAACTTCGAATAGACGGTTGATAGCTACTGAAGTTGTTATACCTTGTTTCTGTAAGACAATCTCGGCTCGACGCTTTATCTCCCGTGGAATACGGGCTGTAATCATCGCAGTTTCGGCCATTTCTTCTCCTCATTTTCCCGTCTGTAATACGGTAATACAGAGATTTTAGCATAAATCGGCATGAGGTTGGGAGTAATAGTCCGAGGGCTGTGATGGTTTAGTTTTTCTTGCTGGTTATGAGACGCTTTACCGCTGGCGATTTTGGATAATCCTGCTCGCATAGGCCATGTCAATACGCTCTTGTTCCAAGCGGGTATTGTTGATCCTGAGCTGACTGAGCACACCCAGCTCAGCTTCGGTTAGGTGACTGATTTGGCCGACAAATGGTCTAGGTTCGTTGACTGACATGTCTGCATACTCGAATAGCGTATCGATGTCCATCAGAATCGATTCAATCTGAGGAAAAGCCTGACGTGCCAGCGAGAGGATATGCATGCCATGGGTATCGAGGTCTCCCCAATACAGCAGATGCTCGGCTTTTTCCATCCAGTATACGGCTGTCAGAGCTGCAACATCTTTGCCTCTGCCGAAGACTGCTACCATGCCACTAAATTCTGGCAGAGCGGCCAGAGTTTGAGCATTCTCGACAATCAGGACCCAGGTCGGTTGCCAGACCAGTTTAGCGAGTTCGGACACTGAAGCACTGAAAGCATGCGGGTCGCCGTCACGCAAGCCAGGCAGAGTGGGATCGAGCACTCGGACATTGAAGTGAACTGGAGCAGCAACCAATCCCAGCTCAGAGACCCCAGAAAGGGCTGCTTTCAATTTCTCAACACTGCTACGATGCTTCTCCAGCCACTTGCTGTCGACGCCCGGTATCGGTAGTTGCCTGGGCAGCATTCCTGACTCCGGATTATCGACCAGCCAGTCAACCACCCGGATAAACTTATCGAGCTCAGTTGCACTTAGTTTATCGAGTTGAGATGCCAGCTTAGGCAATACATTGCTGAGGTCATGAACTGGCCAGGCGGAACGTAGTATTTCTGCAGATTCGACGAGTTGCTGCCAATCCCTTTGTACATCAGCCAGTGTTGCCAGGCTGGAAACACCCTTGATCGTTACCCGCGTTGGTAGATGCTGTCTGCCGAGAGTACTCCAGGCGACAGTCTTCCACTCAACTTCAATAGCTTGATCGAGCCATTTTTCCTGGCGCCAGAGCGCCACCCACTTGGCTACTTCATCCATCTGGTTGCCAGCTATTGCTTCTGTCGGTATTCGCAAAGCAAAAGTGAACACAAGGGCTTCTCCATAATCAGAAATACCTAGCCAAGAACTGCGATTATGCTGGTACTTCTGCTTTGCCCAGACACATAAGTCTTTGGGACTCCGCATCAGCTGGCTGATAGCAGCGGGCTGATTCATTTAGAGCAGGCTTTCCTGGATTGCACGTGGCTCGGGCGCATAAGAATCCAAAGGCTCATCATCGCCGGTTTCCCAGATCAACTGTTCGCAACGTGAGCCATGATCGGGGCTGATACTGATTTGCACAGCTCCACCGACGTAGCCTTCCATGGTCTGGAGCATTTTGAGTGGAGTCGCCAGCAGCAACTGGAAACCAAAGGTGTTAAAAACATCCAAGCCGGCACGGGCGAAAGCCGGGTCGGTTTTGTCGAAAGCCTCATCCAAGGTCACCAACCCATAGGACGGCTGGTAGGAGCCCTCCCGCGCCAACTGGTAACGCAGGGCTGCAGCCAGGCAGAATATTACTAATTTCTGCCGCTCACCTCCCGAAAGGCCTCCGGCACCAGTGTAGATATCGTCAACTGACTGCGTGTCGGCTTCGATGACATTAGCTCTGAACTTGACATGCAGGCGAGTGTCCAGGCAATTGCGCCGCCAGGACTGGTCTGCGGTTTCCGAGGAAGCCAGGCGTTTCAGCAGCTTATTGAGTCGCTGATAACGCTCTTCAGCCTGTAGGCGTTGTTCAGAGCTGGGCTCCTGGTTCATGGTGTCTTCTAACGAACCAGAGGAAATCTCGTTCAAATCCTTCAGGAATTGCTGGACATCGCTGGAGTAGGCTTCAACCACCTCGAGTCTGAGATGCTTGCCTGGTGCATACTCTGTCAGTTGCAATGATCGATTTATCGGCTCGACACGCTGTCTGATCTCGCGACGGGAACGTGAGATAGTCTGAGCCAATTCGCCGATATTGTTGCGTGATTGTTTCTGAAGCAGATCGAAAAACCGACTTTCGAACTCCGGCAAACGGTCGGTTTTTAAAATGCTCAGGACAGCCAGGTATTCTCCCAGCGAATCGACTTCTGCCAGTAAATCAGCAGCAAGAGCCGGCCAGCCAGTCTTGTAGCGGACCATCACAGTGGTGCAAGCTCTATCGTTTTCCCGCAGCCTGTCTGAGCAACGTTGGATATCTCCCTCAATTTGCTGACGCACTTGGATATTGGCTACTTCCGGTTCACTTTTCCCTGTTTGCGTGAAGCGTTTTGCCAGGTTGGTACGGACTGCTTCAGCGATCGGAGCCAGATTAGCCAGCTGCTGTAGGATGCTGTTTTTGATGCTCTGGCTGGTATCGTATTCCTGTTGACTGCGGCTACGATGATCACGCAGATCTATGAGTATTGTTTCTGCTTCTTGAGCTTGCTGCTCTGCGCGTTTTAATTGCGCCTCTGCCTCAGCCAGCCCACTGCTTTGTTGTTTATGCAGATCGATCTGTCGGTCCAGCCGATGGAGTTCTTCAATAAGGCTGGCATCATCGATTAATTCCCATTGCAGTTGGCTGAGTTTTTCCAGCAGCTGAATCAGACTCTGTTGCTTTTGGTACTCATTCTCACAGGTATCCCGCTCACTGATGGCTTTCTTTTCATCGGTTCGCAATTGCTGAAGCTCTTCCTGTAATGCCTTGCGTTTCATCTCGATCGATGAGCCTAAGACCCAGCGGCTGGGATCGTTTACTCTATTGCGATCGTCTTTTTCATGGCGGGTCTGGGAATGCTTGATCTGTCCGGCTATGGTGACACCACGATCAACTGCTCTCAGTTCTGCGGCAGTCTGTACGCAGAGATAGTCAAAGCGTCTGATTAAATCGGTGCGCAGCCAGTCTGATGGTTCAGAGTCTTTGACAGTCACCTTGTAAAGCAGGCTGCGCATATCATGCGGATCATCAAGTTCGGGCACTTTCTTGGGTACCCGCATATAGGTCAATCGCTGACCAAGATGGTTACGATCGACATAATCACTGACCAGTGGGTAAAGATCATCAGCAACCAGTAGAGTCTGAGCCAGTCCGTGTAACACCCTTTCGATGGCACCGGTCCATTCGGTTGCTTCGGGACGGACACTGATCAGTTCTCCTGCAAAACTTAGTCTTGTTGGTTCGACCTGCGCAATTTCGGCCAGAGTGGTTCTTAGTCTGAGCAAACGCTCGTCCAAAGTCGAGCTTTGTGCCTCCAGAGTTCTTAACTGTTGTTCAACTGTATCCCGGGCCCGGCTGGCCTGCTCTGCATTAGCTGCCAAAGTATAACGTTGATCACGTTTCTGTTCATTCTCCTGTGACTGTTCGAGCTGCTGGTTGACCAGTGTGAGAAAACTTTCCACCTCTGATGGGCTGACTGGTAGCTCAAGCTCGGTTTTACTGGCAAAGTCGGCGTAGAGCTTTTTATCAGCATTGACGCGAGCCAGTTGCTGTTCAGTTAATCTACGCTCCTTGATGAGCACTTCCAGCTCTCGACCACCCAGACCGTCGACAATGCGTCGAGCGCTGTCATACTCTGCTCGCTTGTTTGTCAAAGCATTCTCTGCTCTGGCAACTTCGCCTTCAATGCTGGTGAGTTTTTGTTTGAGACGTTCCAATTCACTTTCAGTGTTTTCTAAGGTCAGTGAAAGCTTGAAAGGCTCCAGACCTGCCATCTCGTCGTTTAGAGTTTGACTACGCTCAAGGTAGTTTTGACGTCTGACAGCTAAGGTGTCCAAGTCTGCCAAGACCTCTGTCTGCTTTCGAGCATCCACTACTGCCAAATGTGCTGCCGACAACTCATTAAACTGTTCGATTGCCTGATCCGCTAATTCAAAAGTGTCAGGTGGGTCCAGCATGAAATCTCTAAGTAACACATCCAGACTGGTCAGGTTTTTTGCAGATTGTGTTTTATGCAAAAGCAATTGTGCCTGGTCGTTTTCCAAGTTGAAGCACCTCTGCATTCTCAATGCAAAAGCAGAGTATTCCGAACTGACCAGCCAGGCTGGATAAGCCGCTTTCAACCGCCGCATATCCAGACCGTTTTCGGCATATGGTTCCAAAGTCAATAGGTCGACCGGCTCCTCAGCGATGATCATTAAGCTACGAACGTCTTTGGTAGAACTAGCTGTGCTACTGACATGCAGCAGGCGAATCAGGTTGGTGGTTTTACCCAAACCATTGGAAAAAGTCAAGCAGATGCCACTCCAAGCCGGCGCTGGACGCAGGTACGCAGTCACTGGTTCACCGGTACTGGCATCTGCTTCGCGTTTATAGGCTCCCAGTACATAGCTATACAAGCTGCGTGAACTATCTCCTACGCCGCCCTCCTGGGCGGCTGCATTCAGTCTGAGCCGGGAAGGCCGTACTAAAACCACAGACATTGCATCCAGTAGCGACGATTTACCTGAGCCGGATTCACCAGTGATTAACAAGCCGCTGCGTGGCACTGGCAGGTCGATATAGTGATCGAAGGTCCCCCAGTTGATCAATTGAAAACGTTGTAGACGATGTTGTCCGGGAGCAATCATCATGAGTTCACCTCATCGTCTTCATCGATGTTTATCTCACCAAAGTTTATTTCAGCATAGTCGTCCAGATCGCTATCCGCATCGCCATCTGCATCGCCGTCCAGATCGCTATCCGCATCGCCATCATGGCTTTTGCCTCTGCTCTCATCAATCAACCGGGAAATCTCCTTCGTGACTGTCAAGACCTGATCAGCATCAAAGATCAGCCTTAATATTGGTGAAATCTCATAACGATTGACCTCAACCGTTGGTAACAACACTGACTGATTCTTCATGCGGGTAATTGAAGTATTAACCCGGTCAATAAAAGCAGTCTCATCAATCAATAACAGATTGCGATAGACGCTCAGGCTATCCTGGATATCACTTCTATCGATATAGACTCGCCTACCGGTAGCCTCAGCATTCAAAAGCTGCTCCCTTAAAAACAACACCAAAGCTGTATCCAGAAGTGTCAGCGAATGGCTCCTGACGACTTTGGGCAATTCCTGATCCTCAGAATACATATTACGGATGAAGGCAACGTTGATTTCAGTGTCGATTATCAACTCCAAAAACAGGTCGCCAAGACGTTGCTTGATCTCGTCTTCAGCCTGCAGTATGGTCGCCCAGACATTGGGGTTCTGTGCTTCTGAGATGTATGGACCTTTCAGTAGTTGCACCAGGGCTGACCGTGTAGCTTGTGGTAATAAACCATAATCTGATGCAGTTAATCGGTTCAGATTAGTCTGTTCAGCCTCAGATGATTCATAATCTGTGGATAAGCCCAGATAGGCTTCTGGGCTAGTATCTGGATCGGTCATCAGCTTTCCTCCACTAGCCTAAAACGGTCTTCGACTCCTCGCCAATTATCAGGTACATCTTGAAAGATATGACGCCTGATACTGACACTGCGTTCTTGCCCGTCAACATTTCTCCATGTCACTGTCTCATTATCCGATGAGCGGATGCCAACAGTATCTGCCAGCACCAGCAGGCCGATGATCGAAGCCAGGCCTTGAGTAGCAGGGTAATGCATTAAAACATCACCGATCGAAGCGCTTCCCAAGGTATTTAGAGTTTCAGCCACGGATAGCCTGAGCTCTGCGAAATCTATCTCACTCAGCCTGATCAGTCTGCGCAACTGTTCCAGATCGAGCGGTTGCTCATCATACATCCTGACTTGTCTGCGGACTTGGGTATCCGCAGGGTTAAGCGGACGCCAGGAGCTGATCGACGAAATCGGTATCGAACTGGCAGGGAGCTCATAACCTGTTTCATTGTTTGGCTTAATTGACCTGGAAGCCTCGAGCACTGTTCTTTTTGCCTCCGCAATAGCTTCTGCTAACCGGCGATGCTCTCGATAAGCATGAGATTCAACAAAGCGTCTCAAGCTGCGCGCCAGGCTGGTGATCACACTCCTGACTTGGCTGCTCTCAGCTTGTAGTGCCGATAGCCAGCGCCTGAGCATGACGATTTCTCTATCTGTAAGCTGCGCTGCGAATTCCCTGGAAAGCACTGCATCAACAGTGTCATCGATCGCATTAGCTCGCTCAGGATCTAAGACCAGGCTGTAAAAAGCATTGAATGACCTGCCGGCTTCGGAGTTATCGATATTCTCCACACCTGCAAAAACCTGATCAAGAATGCTGCCACGAGTTCCCGCTTGGTTGATGATCTGCTCACGTAGTTCTTTGTTTAGACGCTCGAGATCATCGCTGACCCGCACAAAGTCTTCCGGCACCTCATTTGCCAAGTGAATGATTTCTGCTAATCGTTCCCGGGCTTCAATGGCAGAGATTGGCTGATAACGGCCGGTATCGACATCGGCGATGGCTTGCTCGATGGCAGCTTTCTCTTTATGGAGGGCCTCGAGGTAGGAAGTCGGATCAGGATCTGTATCACGGGCTAATCCCGAAATAAGATCAGCGACATTGGTCAAGCGGGACGATGTGACACTGGATCGAGGCACCTCAATATCGGACAGGAACCGGATCGCTGACAGTGCTGATGGAGACATCTCGACTGTTTCCTCACGTCCTGCACCGGGACGTCTGATTACCAACCGGGCAGCAATCCAATCCGCCAGGTATTCCTGGGCGCTCCTTGGAAGGTCGAAACCGCGATCACGTAGAGCAAAGAGGTCCTCTTCCAGTAAAGTCAGCAGTTCAGCAACTGTTCTAACACGTTGCTGCCCACTGAGATGCTCGCTCAGAGCTGCAGCTACAAAAGGCAGGTTGTCTCTACGCATCAACTGCAGGCCAGAGTCGGTCTCTTGTAAACGACGCATTGTCATTGCTCTGGCAGCAACTCGCTGACTGCTCATTTGTCTCACCTATTCGTTAACGATCACTGAGAATTGTCCCTCGCTATTATAGAGTGAATGGTAGAGGTTTCGGATTGTGCAAGCCCATGTGGCTGTAGTTGTTTGAGCCGACTAATAGGGCTCTAAAGGCCAAAAAGCCTCTCATTACTCCGCTTCCTGTGCTTAATACAAGCATTTCCTGGGAATTCCGGAGTTTCTGCCGGAAATCGGCTCTCATGTATAGTTCTCTATCGATTTCACACATATAGAATTCTGGCGCAACTCTTCTACCAGCACGTTTAAATTGTGGAGAAAACCATGTCTTGCAAAACAAGCCAAACAGCCATACATGAGAGCCGATTTCCGGCAGAAACTCCGGAATTCCCAGGATTGCTAATTTATAGGCTATACAGCTGCATTGAAGTCAAGCACAAGGCGAACGGTCAAGCACAAGGTGAATGGTCAAGCACAAGGCGGATGGTCAAGCACAAGGCGGATGGTCTGCCCTAAACCGTTCATTTGTGCCAAACCGCTTGGTTGATAACCAATTGCCCGGACTTTGAGGAGCTGAGAATAGCTGCATTATTACCTCATACGATCGCTATACAATCCCTACCAAAAGATCAATCAGTAGGCAGGGTGAGTAATGCGATGTGCTAATGTATTCATCGCATTGTTGTCTCGAAGAATATGTAGCCATATGACAAAGAATAGAATAAAAGGGAATATTTTCTCATTCGTTGGCAAACGTAAACCCAAAGCAAAACCATGGTATAAAAAATGGTGGGGCATACTGATTGCCATAATTTTCTTTTTTATCTTCATACCTTGGTACTTTTGGAAAAATTCCAAGATCAAAACCGGTTGGAAAGGCGTCATCACACTGGTGGTCTCCATCATCATAATCGATGCCTCGATGCTGGGGGCTTTTTACTATTATCAAACAAATGGAGTACCTCCCTCCTCTGAATCCTCCAATAACTCGAGGCCCAATGGTCAAAAGGATCCTGATGGGAGTGAAGTGGATGGATCAGACCCAGAGCAAAACGGGCAAGAGCCACAAGGGTCTGATGGTACAGACGGACAAGAGAATCCCGGTGTGTCGAATGGACAGTCCGAGCCTGGCAACGCTGATGGAAGCAGCAACCCGCCTGGAGCTCCCAGCCTGCCGGAAGCTGAAGTAATCGCAGTTTTCCGTAATTACCTTGATGAGCGAGCTGAAGCCCGTGTCATCATGGCAATGGCTGTCAGTGAAATCACATACAGGAACCGGATTGTACGGGTTACTTTCGATCCAACACTCGTTGATCTGGATAATGAACTCTTCAGGTTGATCAGCCCATTCCAGAACCTGGCTGAGTTTGTATGCATCCCAATCGTCTCGAATGACGATGTCGGCACTCGCGTGCGACCAGTGATCGATGCTATCGAGACAGTATTACCAGATGGCTCCAGCTTGGGTAGACTGACTGCTCAGGAAATCGATGCCAAAGTCACCAACGTAAGCGCCAGCAAGACTATGAGGATCCATGACACGAATAGAACCGCAGCAATTAATGCTTTAGAGAAAAGGTTGATTGCCAGGTCTAAATACCGACTACAAGTTGCTTGCATTGATAATCAAAGAGAATTGACAACCGCAATCCTGGTTGTTCACCACCGTTAGATCAGCTTTATGCAGATCAGCGATCTGCTTTCCAATAGCCAGGCCAAGACCGCTACCCAGCTGGTTCTTGCTGGTTCGTTGTTGATAGAAGCGATCAAAGACTTGATCCAGATCGGCTTGTACAATCCCGGGACCCATATCACTGACTGATAACACTAACTTGTCAGCCGCTTTGCTTATTAAAACTTCAACCAGACTCTGCTCGGGTGAAAACTTGACAGCATTATCCAGTAGTACCAGGACCAGTTGTCTCAGCCTGCCATAATCGCCAAATGTCATATAACCGGATTCGATGAATAGGCGGTCGTTTTCCTGGTCTTCTCCACACTCTACGCCTTGGCATTGAAGGCGGACTTCTATGCCTTTGACCCTGGCGATGCTGTCTATGCTACGGATAGCGTCCAGAGCGATTTGTCTGAGATCAACTGTAGCCATCTCCAGGGCCAGGTCGGGGCTTTCCAGTTTTGCCAGATCGAACAGATCTTGGACGAGCCGCTCCAGTTGGATGCTCTCGTTTAGCATCTGTTCGTAGTACCGAGTGACCTTAGTCTGGTCGGTGACCAGACCGTCGTGCAAAGCTTCCAGGGAGCCGCGGATCACAGTCACAGGAGTGCGTAGTTCGTGCGAGATGTTAGCCATGAACTCGCGCCTCTGTTTTTCCTGATTGGCCGCCTCTCGCGAAGTAGTGTCCAATTGGGTGGCCATATCATCAAAGGCTGATGCCAGTTCGCCGATCTCATCGTTTCGTCTGACCCCAGTCTGTGCAAGGAAATTCCCCTGGCTGACTAAAACTGCAGCTGAACGCATTTTTGCCAATGGCTGAGTGAATCGCAATGCCAGTAGCGACGCAATGATTAATGAAAGGATGATCGCTGCTGCCAGACTGAGTAGCAAAATGAATAAACCATTGACTGTAGCCTGTTCGATCGAAGCGATTTGTTCATGCAATAAGACGACTCCGACAACCTCACCGTTGGCCAGCACGACTGGAGTCGCCACAGTAATCGATGGTGCATCAAGGAAAGCCCCGAAATCCTCACTGAAGGCTGTTTCACCGGCAAGCGCAGCAAGTATCACATCACGTGCACCGTCGGGCAGATCCTGGTAGGCAAGGTTGGCTTTCCCCTGTCCACGAGTGATCTGATCAAGATTGCTGTCGATAATCCAAAAATCAGCCATGGCCAGATCATTGACTGCATGGATGTATGATCCATAGCCTGAACCTTGGTTTGCCGGCCCCGAAGCTGTGTTCGGATTTCCACCGGAGTTGGCATTTGGGGACACGTTTTCGTTAGAGCCAGGCCTCTGACCCTGGCCTTGATTGGAGCCTCTGTTTTGCTGCTGCCCTTCTGCCTGGGGAGAAGACCAGATGTCGCTCAACGCATCGGCAATACGCACAGCACGGTATTCCAGGCTGGCTTTGTGGATATCCAAATTGTGTTGCCAGAACAGTACAGTGAACAACAGCCCGATGATGAGTGCAAAAACGAAGAAAGACCCTGCAAACAGCAGGAAGAACTGGCTACGCAGCTTCTTCATATAATCACCTCGAATTTATAACCGACACCCCAGATCGTCTTAATCTCCCAGCCGGGATGCGGAACTGTATCCAGTTTCGCCCGTAGCCGCTTGATATGCGAGTCCACGGTACGGGTGTCTCCATAATAGTCATAACCCCACAAGCTGGCCAGCAGGTTATTACGGGTAAACACCTTGTTCTTGTTCTTAACCAGAGTCCAAAGCAGCTCGGTCTCTTTTTTTGTCAAAGGTATTCTTATGCCATCGACCTCAGTTGAATATTCCTCCAAGTTGACAGATAGGCTCTCGTAGGTCAAAGCCTGATGGCTTGGCTCTTCATCCTGGGTGATACGGCGCAACACGGCTCGGATCCGTGCCATTACCTCATTTGGAGAGAAAGGTTTGATGATATAGTCATCTGCTCCGATATCCAACCCCATGATGCGTTCAAAGTCTTCACCCCGAGCAGTGATCATGATAATCGGCACAGTGCTCTGCTTGCGGATTTCCCGACAGACCTCGAAACCATTTAGTCCAGGCATCATCACATCTAAGAGGATCATATCGTATTCAGCCGTTTTCGCTGCTTTCAAAGCAGCCTGGCCATCATAGGCCGCGGTTACTGTGAAACCTTCTCGGTTTGCATATTCTTCTAATATGGAGACAATCTGTCGATTGTCATCTGCAATCAAAAGCCCTGGCATATCCGCAACTCCTTCCTGCGTCCATTATAAAGTCGAAGTGTGTCTTTTCTATGTTCCGGTTGTTTATTCATTTCCTCAAAAAGAGCACAAAAAAACACAATTCCGCCATAACCGCTGGCTACTATTGGTTTTGTCAGCGAATCGATAGGTTTTGGCCGGCGGATCGATAGGCTTTATGTAACGGATCGATTGGATTCATTTGACGGATCGATAGGAGGTCATCATGAAAAAGACATTCAAGAGGCTCACGGTAATAACGATTGCGATGTTTACACTGTTGACTAGTGCAGTTACTGCTTCTGCAGCTTCACTGAACTCTTCACCAGCTGATGCATTGGCGAACCTGACCGGACGTGATTTACAATCGGTGATCGACGAACGGGTGCAAACAGGTAAGACTTACGGAGAGATCGCTGCTGCTGCAGGAGTGCTTGAGGAATTCAAGGCAGAGCTTTTGGAAATGCGAAAAGACAAGCTAGCTGATCGGGTGGAGAATGGAACTATCAGCCAGGAGCGGGCAGATGCCATCATTGAAAGAATGGAGGCCAACCAAGCTTTTTGTACCGGTACCGGCTCAGATGGGCTTGGGCTCGGCAAAGGTAACGGTGGCGGAGGGCTTGGACTCGGCAATGGCAATGGAGCAGGTACTGGCTCAGGTGGACGTGGAGCTGGTCAAATGCTACGAGATGGTTCCTGCGTTCTGCCGTGATGAAAGAGTGAAGGTTACCTGTTGTTGAGAATCAGCAGGTAATCTTTTAACTCAGCGTATTGCCAGATAACTAAGAATAATGACCTGGTTTCCGTATGGAATCCAGGTCATTCCCTAAGGCTCGAGTGTTACTCGTTTGCTCTGTTTATTCTGTAGAATGATGATATGAGATTGCTCAGATTTTCTTGACTATATTCCGAATCTGGCTGTTTCAACTCCGGTTTGGAATCATTTATGATTGTTGAATACTTCTAAGTCTGGATACCTGTTTTGTAACACTTTGCACAGCCATCATTTTGCATAACCAATTCAGTAATGAATACAGTAGAATATGATCATCGACACGGAGGAGATTGCTTAATACGAATGGAGGTGAGTATTAACAAGCGAGGTATTTCGTTGCCAGTCGACAGGGAAATGTCTAGTCTTCGCTATTGGGAAAAGCAATCATAATTCTCCAAACAGGAACAATGGTCGAGAGACGAGAGGCAGGGCTCGCCTATTGTCCACATTGAAAAGCTCCACCAATAATTAAACAAGCAGAGCAGTTAAAAGAGAGGTCCAGTTATGGAAAAGAAGGAACACATAAAAAACGCCTGGAGGAAGGCATTATTGACGGTCATCGCGGCTATGGTGGCATTAACCACCTTCGCAGCAGCGCCTCTGCAGGCGGCTGCGGCCCCGGTCACCGGCCCCGTGTACGCGGTCGACGGCAGGGTACTGCCTGCCTATATCGCCGGGGACACCTCGGACTGGATTGAGATCGCCAGGTGCGACGGTTACTCGTTGATCGTCCGCAAGGACATCTTGCCAGGCGGCGTCTTGATCTACAACAAACAGACAGTTACTGGCGATTATGCACCGTCCAACGCCCGCACGGTGATGAACAACTGGTTCAATGGCACCTTACCAGCCAACGCCGGACTGCGTAACTACACAGTGACGAACAACGTCATGAGCGAGATCGGCTTCTTCGCCCAGCCGACCGGCGGCATCAGCCGGCCCAGCGGCACTGCGGCCAGAGAAGGCTACGACATCGCCTTCCTCTTAAGCTTCGGCGAGGCTGCCAGTTTCTGCAGTCTGAACTACGGCACCAGCATGTCGACCTGGACGAACAGCTCCTTAATCGCCCAGGCCAACTTCAAGAAGCTGACCCCGCTGCCAGCCGGCCCGGCGGGACAGCAGGACTGCTGGTGGCTGCGCTCACCCGGTTACTACCCCACCATGGCCTGCTCAGTCGGCACAATCATTTCCACCCTCCCCCACCGGGTCTGGTGCAGTTCCTTCTCAACGACCGGTTCTTATTGCTATGGCCGTCCGGCAATGTGGGTAGATTCGGGTATCTTTGGGCCACAGACAGCCACCATTAATGTCGACTATGTCAACGCAGCTGCTGGAACGCTGATAGATCGCGACACATTTACAGTCAACTCCGGTAGTTACGGCCCCTATCAGCCGAAGAGCTTTCCTAACTTTACATTTGACCGTTGGGATAACACCAGTGCTCCTCAACAAGGAACGATTGCTGCCGGTCAGAATATCACGATCAGATTCCTCTACCAGCCGGTTGTCGTGCAGACAGCCACGATCAATGTCTACCATATCGATGCAACACAAGGCATAGAGCTCGACCGGGAAAGCTTTACTGTCCCTGTTGGTAACTACGGCCCCTATCTGTCCAAGAGCTTCCCCGGCTATCAATATCCTGGCACTCTGGCGCCCTACAGCGACCCGGCACAAGGGACAGTAGCCGCAGGTCAATCTAGAACAATTGTCTATTTCTATACTGCTGTGCCACAGACTGCCACTGTCAATGTTTATCATATTGATATCTTGGCAGGTGTCGAGATTCAGCGGGAATCATTTACGATCACTGCAGGTAACTACGGCCCCTATCCGTCCAAGAGCTTCTCAGGGTATCAATACCCTGGCACCTTAGCGCCTTATAGTGCCCCAGCACAGGGAACAGTAGGCGCTAACCAGACCGTGACGATTGTCTATTACTATACTCCCATACCGGTTCAGACAGCCTACATTAACGTCTACTACTTAGATGTCAGTACAGGTATCGAGTTGGGCCGTGATTCATATACTGTCACCGCTGGCAACTACGGCCCTTACCCAGCAAAAACCTTCCCAGGTTATCAGCCTGGTGTTCTAGCACCCTATAGTGCCCCAGCACAAGGAACGATTAATGCTGGTCAGACCCTTTCGATTGTCTATTACTACAGCCCCCTACCTACCCAAACAGCAACAATCCATGTGATACATGCTGATCTTACCGAGGGAGTCGTTTTGGACTTGTTCACCTACACGGTTGCCCCAGGTATATACGGTCCTTACCTGCAAAAGGTATACCCAGAGTACAATGTTGTGCAAATGCCCTCCTACAGTGCTCCTGCTATGGGCACGATCTCTGCTGGACAGTCCATCACGATTATTTATCTCTACTATAAGACTGTTGAGTAATACAAGGCTTTTGTATGCTCAGCAAGCTTTAGGAAAAGCCAGCGGTTACCTTAAGTAAGTCTGCGATACCTTTGAGCTAAGCTGGAGCAGACACCGATTCGAATCAAGAAAACAAGGCCTTCGATCTCTAAACAGGATCGAAGGCCTTTTGGTTATGTATGTGAGCCATGGAATCGAAGATGAGTATTTTCATATAGCAATTCCCATTATGAATACAGTAGAATATGATCATCGACACGGAGGAGATTGCTTAATACGAATGGAGGTGAGTATTAACAAGCGAGGTATTTCGTTGCCAGTCGACAGGGAAATGTCTAGTCTTCGCT
>JAITUO010000090.1 GCA_031286245.1 Coriobacteriales bacterium | reverse complement strand
GCGTTTACCATCAATCAAGCTCAACACTAGCTGCCAGGAGTTCTTAACAGGCTTTCTAGCTTTCTGTAGCCTGGCTTCGATAGCGTTTCCAGAATCACTTTCTAATCGTTTGGTGTACTCAGCTTTGTACTTATCCAATGCCAGGTTTGCTTGCTGTTTATCGCCTTCAAACACTCTGCAAACTTCTTGTTTTGGCGAGCGCTTCGGTGTGTTAGGTTCCTTCGGTAGTGTCAGGATTAGTTCCCATGTATCTGGGACAGCAGACATTACTTGTTGTAGGCTTCCGGTTCCTTTAACTCTCATTTTAATCCTCTCTTCGCATTGGCTTCAGCAACGAGCTCACTAGCTTTTTTAGCTGCTTTTCGGTCATAAACTCGCTTTGACATGACTGCGTTTTTACAACCCTCACTACAGTAAACTTTCTGGTGGTTTGTAAGTATTGGAAAAGATACGTTGCACCGATCCCGTTGGCATCTTCTCCACCTAGCTTTGCTAATTACCGCTTCGCGTAACTTGGCAGCAGCAGCCTCTGTGAGAGTACCAAGCCTTGGTGTCTTATAAATCAGTGTTCTGTCATTCCCCCGCTTATCAATAATCTTGTGATCAATGCCTAACCTCACTTGTGACAGACAAGCCTGAATGAATTCATCGAGCAACGTCATTGCTAACCTAATACCAGCGTGCTCTTCGATGTCGCTAACCGAAGAGCTTTCTATCAACTCTGCTGCCCGTCGAGCTACTACAAATAGTTTTGCCATCTCGCGAATTTCGTCATAGGAAACAACCCTTCCAGTAACATTTTGCCCATTGTCTAATAAATGGTTGGCTAAGATAAAAGACTTTTTGAACACGTCCGCTGATACTTTAGTAATATGATCAACAACCGGGGATTCAACCGAATAAGCCAACCCCATCATATTAGTTATCGCCTGCATTCCCAAAAAAACCGGTTCCGTTTCAATTGGGTCTTCTCCGTCATCATCTGCAAAAGAACCAGGAGGAAAATACTTCGGGAGCAAAGGCAGAAATGGACTCGGCTTGATCAGCGAAGCTGATTTGATAACGCTTTTAGAACTCTCCTTCCAAACCTTTACTGATATATTAAACTTGTTGTCTTTCTCATCCCGTCTCGACCTCCGTGCAATATCTAATAACATGTCATGTTCTCTGAATACGATTGGTGATACCAATAATCCGAACTTTTCTGTTAATGAAAAAATCTCATCGTCATTACCAGAAGCAAGTGATTCGATATGCCTCCCTAGGAACTCCCAAGGCAGGTCAACCAGGCGTTTCCCATCTTTTTCAAGTTCCTCCATCTCTCCGAATGTCAGCGGAACACGATACTCCATAACTCCGGAAACACCTTTATTATCACTCACCTGGATAATCGGATAGGAGTACCAGGGAGCTGGTTCGATGATCGGTTGACCATCGAAAACCGATACAAAAAAGTCCATCAAACACCCCTTTCTCATCTGAAATTGTAGTCTGTTCGGATGAGTACATCTGGTCTATGATAGCAGATATCGGTACTTATACAGGTCCACAATTGGGAGGTTTTTATGTTAAGGGTTGAACGAGAACGGAAGAATAGAGGCTTTAATAAGTCGGAGTTAGCTCGTCGCGCTGGTATTCAATTAAACACAGTGAGTTGGATTGAATCGGGGCGGTTCAAACCATATCCAAGCCAATTGATTAAGTTGGCGAGCGCTCTCGAATATCAAGGTGAGCCAGGCGGTTTGCTTGATGAGGTAGGAGGTCAATCATGAGTAATAAAAACACCGAGGCTGCTCTGTTAAGGAACAGCCTCGATTATGATGGTCATTCTATTCTATCAGAACTCCCTGACATGTTGGTTGTGACTGACGTGGCAAGTCTATTGCATCTAAAGTCGGCAACGGTGAGGGTTTATTTGGGTGCTGGGGTACTTCCCGGGATAAAGATCGGGAGACGCTGGTATGTTCCAAAGGCTCACCTGCTCGATTTTATTGAGAGTGGTTTGTCGTGAAGTTCGATGAATCAGCTGCATTGGCGGCACTAATTGCGCTTCATATGCCTTTTCAACGCTCTGATCGGTTTTGTAGGTTGTCGAAATTGTACGTACCTATAGACGTTTCGGATGGTTTGGTACCGTGCGGGATTTGTCAGACAATTGGGGGTAAAAGAGGGGAAAACATGCGAGCGCGGTGCTTAGTGTTCCAAGCATGGATTAGGGAGGGCTAGAACATGTTAGTCGAAAAGCAGTTAGTCACTTCGCTAAGGGAGCTGCATGCTGAGGATCAGAGTCGTTTTCGTGATTCAGAACTTGGTTGGTCTAGGCTCTTCGCTAAGATTTTCCGATGTGAATGTCGGTTTATGTCTGATCGCGGCATTTGGCTTGTTTGGTCTGGGAAGCGATGGGAGGTTGATAAAAACAGTTTGTTTGTGGCAGCGCGAGCGAAGAGATTAGCAGACGCGCTCCTTGAATACGCTTTGGAGATACCACATGAGAGACGGGGTAATTTGCTTGACCACTGGATGAAGTGGCAAAAGCTAGGAGTGCGGGAGTCGGTTGTTAAAGACGCTTGCTCTGAACTTGCTCTGAAGGTTACTGACCTAGATACCGATTTTTTGCTTTTCAATGTTGACAACGGCACATTGAACTTAAACACTCAAGAGTTACAACCACATAAACCGAGTGATTTCATTACTAAGCTGGCTCCTGTCTCTTTCGATCCTGGAGCTGAGTACGCTCGGTTTCCTCAGTTCGTAACTGAGATCATGGCAGGCGATCCCGAAATGATGAGGTACCTGCAAAAGTCGCTTAGCTATGCGCTTACTGGGTCAGTCGAGCTGGAGAAGTTATTCATCTGGTACGGTGCGACAACTCGCAACGGAAAGTCTACGCTTGCTGAGTCGATGCTAGGTCTGGTTGGTGATTACGGGGCTGTGTTGCCAGCGGAATCACTCAGCACCTTACGCAAGTCGAGAGGCAATGAAGCGAGTGCTGATATTGCAAGGCTCCAGGGGGTTCGTTGTGTAATGGTCTCGGAACCAGCCAGGAGTACTGTGCTGAATGCTGCGCTTGTCAAGAATTTAACTGGTGGCGATACAGTTATTGCCAGGTCACTCTATCAGGATTTTTTTGAATATAAACCGACTCACAAACTTTTTATGCATACTAACTACTTACCTAGGGTTAATGATCCGAGCTTGTTTGACTCTGGTCGGGTCGCTGTAGTGCCGTTCCCTGTGCACTTTCCAGAAAAGGTTCAGGATCGAAAACTCAAAGCCAAGTTCGCGACGCCTATGGCTCGGTCAGCTATGCTTAACTGGGTGCTAGAAGGGCTGAGGCTCTACCATGATGAGGGGTTAGATTCTCCCAAACCAGTTTCGCTTGCAGTCGGTGATTACGCCAGGGAGAGCGATGCACTGGCTCAGTTCATGGAAGCCTGGCTGGAGCCTGATATCACTGGCGAGGTTCGCACTTCTGAGTTGCTGAAGCTATATCAAGTTTGGGCGCTCGATAACAACTTCCCAAAGGAGGGAAAGGTTTCATTCAAGGCGATGTTGGAAAGGACGGGGTTGACGGTAGTCAGACGAAGACCTATCACAGGAGGATCGCAGGCAACGCTGGTACTTGGATATCGACTAAAGCAGAGTGACTCTAGTGATTGAAATGTATGTTTCCTATGATGATTTTAGTGTACGATATTCGGTACACACACTAGTATTGTCGCAGTATGTCGCAACGATATCTAAACACTCTCAAGAGAGTGAGATAAAAAAGTTATGCTTTGCATTGCGACACATTGCGACAAGCACTAGTTTCCGCAGGTCAACGGCTTGTTAGCACTTGTAGAGTTTCATGGCTGTTTTTTGCCAAGGGTACCCCCTCCTTACACAAGTCACGGTTCGCACTGGGGGACTGTTTGGGGGTGGTATCTCTCACAACGCAGGAAATTCACAGCTTTTCTGAGAGAATCCCAAGGAAAGACTGAACTGCAAGGAATCTCTGAGAATATCGTCAAAAAGGTTGGATGAATGAGTTACGACACTAGCAAAGCAGGTTAAAGCAATGGGGAGAACACCAATGTACAAAGACAAAGTAGTACCTTACCTCGATAGGGTGAGGGAGTGGGCTTCTTCGGGTGGCACCGACAAAGAGATTATGGCAGCGCTTGATATTTCATCATCATCTTTTTATGACTATGCTCTTAGATACCCGGAGTTTTCGGACGCACTCAAGGGGGGTAGACAAAAGGCGATCATGTCTTTGAAAGCAGCATTATTCAAGCGAGCCTATGGCTTCACCTACATAGAGACGAAAACGACAACCAGCGAAAGCGGTGAACGGGTTGAAGAGTTTATCAAGTACCAGCCACCTGATCCGGCTGCGTGCAACCTGCTCTTGAAGAACTGGGACAAGTTTAACTGGTCAGAAAACCCGGCCAATCTTGACCTGAAGCGCGA
Source organism: Coriobacteriales bacterium (assembly GCA_031286245.1). Classification (GTDB taxonomy): domain Bacteria; phylum Actinomycetota; class Coriobacteriia; order Coriobacteriales; family UBA8131; genus WQXZ01. The sequence continues at coordinate 2,531 of JAITUO010000090.1, read as the reverse complement.
AGAGCTGGAGTTCAGGAAAACGCAATCAGACGATAGCGACCTGACAGAGACTATCTGACAGCCTGGTTTCAAGCAGTCGGTATGAGCTTTGCTATTAGCTGTTAGTCATCATTGTATTCAGTGTTTCAACACCTTCTAGAGCTTTTCGAATCTCGTAGTTTGAGTGTTCGATCTTTTCCATTAGTTCACCGAGTCGCTTTTGTATGAGACTGTAAAAACATACTTCAGGATTCTCTGTTGATTTCTCTGGAGCTAAAGCATCAGTGATGTACTCTAGCACCCCATACAACATGTAAAGCTCGTACACGTAATCATCTTGTTCATGCAGCTTTTCCTTCGCTAACTCGATGTTCATTTCGTTCCTCTCTTTCTGGCACTTTTGTCAGCGCCAATAGGGTTCGGTTCCCTCCCTCTTTAACTCTCATTCTAGTGCAGCTCCAGTGACTCTAAACACCTGAAAAACTATGTTCAAACTATGTTTGTGCAACTCAACTATGTTCAAACTATGGCCATTTAAACGGGTGATAACCATATATAGCTAGCTACTAACAGCTCTCTGACCTGCGTAAACACGAAAAGATAGCCATATACACATATAGCTATAAAGCATTCACACGGAAGAGGTCACTGGTTCAAACCCAGTTACGCCCACCAGTGTTTGTGCTGGTCAGTAATCCTGACAGTAATCCAGGCAGCATAACTAAAGCCTGGTCTACTCTAAAATCTTGTGAATCAAGCAAATCCTGGAAATTCCGGGGCATTTTCTGGGAATCTTGGCAAATCCAGAGAATTTCGGGGCAAATCCTGGGGAACTTGAAGAAGTTTTGCTAGAAAATCGACATAATGCATGAATCCTTGACGATTTCACACATATAGGATTTAGGTACAACTCGTCTACCTGCAGGTTTAAACTATGGAAAAAGCCAGATGCTGTAAAACAGGCCATACTGTCACGCATTACGTCGATTTTCTAGCAGAATTTTTCAGATCATATGGTTTTAAATTTATAGGCTTATCGTTTATTGCAATGTCAAGTAGAAGAGCTTAAAAGCCAAAATAGACGCGCAGCTTTCCGCTGCGCAACAGGTGCAGTTGCGCTGCCCCGATAGAATATGCCATTTCCACTTTTTACTCAGTGCATGATGATGAAATACCAAGGAAAATGAAAAACAGTAGTGCAATTGGGTGAATATTTGTAGCCAAGTAAAGCTGCTGAACGCCTACTAAAAACACGTTTGTCGTAATCGACTGTACTTCTATCACAACAGAGTAGCTTTATCCGCTAACATTCGTAGTGTGATTCTCTCAGTTAACAATCTCAGCAAGTCATTCGGTGTGCGTACTCTTTTCGATGGTGTCACCTTCCGCCTCAATGAACGTGACCGGATAGCATTAGTTGGCCCGAATGGAGCAGGTAAAACTACTCTCCTTAACATCATCGCCAGTCACGACAGTCCTGACAGTGGAACAATAACTTTAGCGAAAGATGCTGCTATTGGTTATCTGCTACAGCATACCATCGAGCCCGGTAGCGGAAAATTGTTGGACAACGTGCTCTCTGCTGCACAACACCTGCTAGATTTACAAACCAGGTTGACTCATCTCGAGGAACAAATCAGCTTGTTGGGAGCAGAATTAGCAGACGCAGAGTCAGCAGACGCAGAATTAGCAGATGTAGAGTCAGCAGACGCAGAGTCAGCAGACGCAGGGTCAGCAGACGCAGAGGAGAATCCAAAGGCTGTTGGTAACCCACCACAGCTTGACTCTATGGCCGTCAACTCCACACAACTAGTTGACTCTACGGCCATCAACTCCACTATGGCCGTCAACTCCACACAACTATGTGATTCTACAGCCGTTGGCACCACTCTCGACAAGCTGCTGGCGGAATACGGACGTCTGACCGGTATCTTCGAATTAGGCGGTGGTTATACAATTGAGTCCGAAGCTCGATCGGTATTATTTGGTCTAGGCTTCAAAGAATCAGACCTGACTCGGGAGACAGACGAGTTTTCCGGCGGCTGGAAAATGCGCATCGCTCTGGCTCGGCTATTGTTGTCGCGCCCTGACCTCTTGCTGCTCGATGAGCCTACCAATCATCTGGATCTGGAAACTGTACGTTGGCTTGAAGGCTTTTTGCGTTCTTACGAAGGAGCAATCATCCTGGTCAGCCACGATCGCGCATTCATGGATGGCATGGTAGACGGAATAATCGAGCTCGATGCTGGTCATGCAACAACCTATCATGGTGGCTACAGTGATGACGAACGCCAACGTGCAGAAAACCTCCGACGCCTGCAGGAAGCTTATGAACAACAACAGACAGAAATCGCTCATCTACAAGCCTTTGTTGACCGCTTCCGTTATAAAGCCAAGAAAGCCCGTCAAGCTCAAGATCGTCTGAAAAAGCTGGAGCGAATCGAACGCATCATACTGCCGGAAGCCCGCAAGCAGGTGCACTTCAGGTTTCGCCAGCCAGTTCGAACAGGTGACCTGGTGATCGAATTGACTGGCATCCATAAAGCTTATGG
>JAITUO010000085.1 GCA_031286245.1 Coriobacteriales bacterium | reverse complement strand
CATGGTTTTCGCGATCGTTGATTCATACAGTATGGAAGCTGAGTCAATCGGTGCCAACATCAACTTCTACCACGACCACATTCCTGATGTCGACCGCAGTGATTTTGTTATCAAGACAGTAACCGACCTCGATAAAATCAAGTTTAACGGCCTGGACAGTGGAAGGTACCCCTTCTTGATCGAGTTCTGGACAGCGTTTGTTAACTATACAGGTATGCCCAGTTTTCCGGAGGTCTGCGCTCCCTGGAGTCTGGCAACCAATATCTACGGAATGGAAAACCTTTTGGTAGCTTGCCTGACAGATCCAGGTTTTGTGCATGAACTGATGAACCGTATCGTCTACGATCTGCAGGTTCCTCTGATCGCTGAGTTGAAGCAACTCTTCCCAGGAGCAGCCAACTTCACTCTGCCGGACGCCTGGTGCTCTCCGCCGATGCTGACACCTGCCATCATCGACGAGTTTGTCGAGCCTTATCTGATCAAGCTCGATCAAGCCATCGGTCCCGAACTGCCATTCTCGCATGCCGCTGTCTGGTTGCCCGAGAAACCCGGTGTGGACTTTGATGCCTACTTCGGCTTGATAAAACGTTACAACGGAACTGTCAACTGCTTCGATCCCGAGTTGTTTACTCTCGGTCCCCGGTACTATCGAGAGCTGGCCGATAAGCTGCAGATGCCTCTCAACCTCTTAGTCTCGCCCGGCTTCATACTTACAGCGACCGCCGAACAAGCTGCTGAGCGAGCCAAGCTTTTTGCGCTGGTCGGCAAAGACGGTATTACGCCTTGCTCGACTGCTCTGGCTTGTATCCCACCATTCACACCGATCGAAAACATCAAAAGCTACATCGCTGCCGTGCGCACGTTTGGTGCTCCCGATGCTGATGCGGACACCCCGTTTGAGCTGCCCGAATCGGATGCCGGCTTTAACGCCTTCATCAAGCAAAAGATGGAAAACAACGTCGAGGGCTATTCATTTAGCTGGTTGTCTCATTCGGGTTTAGAACTATAAGTATGTGGAGAAAACCGCTTCCCGCCTTGGCTGCTTCAACCCAGTAGCTCGCGTAGTGCCAATACGATCTCGTCAACCGTTTGCGCAACCGCAGGCGTCATCTCAGCGAGAAACTCCAGGCTGGCTGCCTGGATCCCCAGTATCACGATCCGGCAGCCGGTCTCTTTCTGCAAGTAGTCCAAGATGATTGGCAGTGGCAGTTTGTGCGTCGAGAAGGAAACACCGCCGATCTTATCCATATCAATAATTTGAAACTGGCCGGGCTCGAGACCCATATCGGCGATGTCGATGACCAACAGCAGTTGTGGAGCAAAGCGTTTGATTTCACCAGTCAGGTTTTCCGGTGCGACATCGCCGAAGAAAGCGGCGAATCGGCGGTCGCTACCAGAACCCAAATCAGCCAGGCGTTCGGCAACCTGTGATCCGGCTGCGTCGTCACCTCGCAAAGGTGATCCGCAACCTAAAACCGCCACAGCTTGGTGGTCTGCTATGGCGGTTGTCAGTAACTCTTTGATTGTCAACACAATAATTCGACCTCTTGCTCTAGCGCTAACGAAAACTTACATCTCAAAAGTCATTTTATTGCGGTCAAAACCAGCCAGCTCGAACTCCGCTGTGTATTGCAGAGCGTCCCTCGGACAGACATCGACGCATTGGCCGCAGAAGACGCAGCGGTCAAGGTGCATGACTGCCTTGTACCGCTTGTCAGCAATTTTAGTGATCTCAATGGCACCAGTCGGACAGTCCCGTACACAGGCCATGCAGCCGATACAGAGGTCAATATCGAAAATGATCTTGCCGCGGATGTCTGGGAATTGTTTGTCTCCAGCGGGATATGAGACTGTCGCAGGTTTCGAGACAAACAGCTTTAAAGCCAGAGGCAATACTTTTCCAGGTTGTTTCATGCGATCAACCCCTTAGCAATCAGGTTTATCAGGAGATGCACCAAAGCCAAAGGCATCAGAATTGTCCAGCAGAAGCGCACCATCTGTTCGACGCGCACACGAGCCATGGAAGCCCGGATAGCAGTCAGTATGAACAAGATGACCAAGGTCTTTAAAATAAACAAGCCGAAACCTAAGATCGGATTAGGTACAAATATGGGGATAAAAACGGCTGCGAAGATTGCCGGTAAAACGACCAGCTCCATATCGACTGCCAGATGGAACAAGGCATATGGACGCCCGCTGTATTCGGTCAAGGCACCGGCGACAATCTCGGTTTCAGCCTCCGGTGTATCAAACGGCACGCGTTCCAACTTGCCTTGGGCAGCCAGGATACCCACTACAAAACCGGGGATGTTCAGCAGTGCCAATAGGGGATTGGCAGCATAAAATGCTGCGATCTCAGAAAGTGACCAACTGCCGGTCATCAAAGCCGGCCCCATGATCGCCATCAACAGCGGCACCTCGTAGGCGAACAACTGTGTCAGAATGCGCTGAGCACCGATCGTCGAAAACATCGAAGAGGAGTTCCAGCCGGCGGCAAAGAAACATAAAGGTATTAATGTCAGCAGTACTAAAACGACGATCATGTCGCCTGGAAACGACATTACTGCTTCGGTGCCCCAGATCGGGACAGACAGAAAAGCGGTTGACACGGCAGTCAGGGCGATTACCGGCAGAGCCAGGAACAAAGCCCGGTTGGCATCGTCCGGGATGATGGTCTCTTTGCCCAACAGCTTTATGAAGTCGGCGATCGGCTGGTACCAGGGCGGCCCTTTGCGGTTCTGCAGCCGGGCGTAGACCTTACGGTCGAAAAACTCCAGAAGCGTCGCGTACAAGGCCAAAAACAGCAGGCCGGGGAACAAGAGTATCTGCACTATAGCCACTTCTACATCCTTTTACTCAAAGACTTGCTCAGATCGTCGAAACTGATCCCCTGGTTTTTATACCAATCGACCGAATACTGGCGTAATGCCCGCCAATCCAGCATACCTTCGCGGCCACTGGAATGATCGATCAAGGCTATCGACCGGTCAGTGCAGGAGAAGCAGGGATCAATGGCCGCAATGATGATCGGTGCGTCAGCCAGGTAGTTGTCCTGCAACATCAAAGCGATGGAAGCAGCATTGGCTGAAGTTGGGGCACGTACTTTGACCCGCTCCGGCTTGTCGCTACCGTTGGACTTAATGAAATGGACATCCTCACCACGCGGTGCCTCGTAACGGCTGAAGACTTCGCCTTCCGGGATCTTGCGCGGTATCTTGGTGATCAACTCTCCGTCTGGGATGTTATCGATGATGTATAGAATAATCTCACAGCTGACCGCCATCTCCTTGGCGCGGACTATCGCGCGGCCGAAGACATCGGCATGGTCATCGGTGATGACATCAAAGGGAATTTCATCGTACGCAGCGTATGGGTCATCACGACGAACATCACGGTCGACATTGGCAGCCCGTGCTACTGGTCCGGCAGCTCCGAAAGTGACGGCATCCTCATGACTGAGTTTACCGACTCCCAGCATCCGGGCAGCCAAGGTTGGTTCGGTTGTTACAACCTCGATGTAATACTTAACAGCTTCCGAGAACTTCTTGATAACAACACGGATCTCTTCGGTCACCTTATCGTCGATGTCTGAGCGGACGCCCCCCAGTTTATTAGCGCCATAATTCACTCGGTTGCCGGTGATTTTGGCCAGCAGATCTAAGACCAGTTCGCGGTCACGCCAACTTAACATGAACAAGGTATCAAAACCCAGTTCATGCCCGGCTACTCCCAGCCAAAGCATATGGCTGTGCAGCCGTTCCAGCTCACCGACCAATGAGCGGATCCAATGGGCGCGGCGAGGCACTTCGATACCAGCCAGCTCTTCGACTGCTTTGGAGAAGGACGTTGAATGTGAGTGCGAGCAGATACCACAGACCCGTTCGATCAAATAGAGGCACTGGGTATAATTACGTCCTTCGCAACCTTTCTCAACGCCGCGATGGTTATAACCAAGGTTAACCGCCGCACCAACTATGCGTTCACCGTCTAGAGACAACACGAAGTTTTCCGGCTCTTTGAGTGCCGGATGCTGCGGACCGATGGGGATTTCTACTTTTGCCATGTCTTACTCCTCTGCTTCTGTTGGGTTGTCATCATCTGAGTCATCAGCTTCTGCTCCATCATCACTTGCGTTGGTGGGCGCGACCCAATCCTTGCGCAGAGGGTATTCTCCCCGTGGCCAATTATCAGGTAGGGGATAACGGATGTCTTCAGGTAACCCATTGATCTTCAGTCCTAAAAGATTGCGTGGCTCCAATTCATAAAGAATCCCGCCCTTGTAGATGTTGGTGGCTGTGTCGAAGACCGGGTTGTTGCGCGGAACACTGACGCGGGCATTCATGACGATTCCGGAGTCCTGAGCCAGGTGGTAAATCAGTTCGAACTTGTCGCCGGAATCCAATCCGGTGACTGTACAGAGCTGGACGAAACCCAGCTCATCGTGCAGGCAGGTCAGTACATCGATAAAACCCTTGCGGGGTGAGTCCAGCCAGATCCGCCGTTCGCGCTGAACACGGACGGTGACCTGAGGGAAACGTTTAGCCAGGGTTTCGGCGATTTCTTCTTCATTTATCAGCATAATACCTCAGCTTTCCTTCAGTGAGCCTAGCAGCTTGGCGACACCATCGATGATGGCGGCTGGGCTGGCGGGGCAACCAGGGATATAGGCAGATACCGGCAGCACCGCATCGATGCCGCCTTTGACGTTATAGCAGCCCCGGTTGACGCCGCCGGAACAGGCGCAGGCACCGATGGCCACCACGAACCGCGGCTCGGGCATTTGATCATAGATACGTTGCAGGCGATCGACAGTCTGCAAGGTCACAGGGCCGGTGCATAACATGACATCAGCCTGTCGCGGCGTGCCTTTCTGGACAATACCGAATCGCTCCAGATCAAAGCGGGGAGCCAGGGCTGCCAGGATTTCGATGTCGCAGGCATTGCAGGCACCGGTATTGAAGTGAATGACCCAGGGGGACTTGACTCTTGACCAGGTTAAAATGTTATCGATGAGCTTCACACTAATCCCTTCTCAGCAAAACAAAAAGAGCTAAAACTATGATGGATAAAACCATTACCGCGAACCAGGCAGCATTGCCTGTTACAGTACCGAGCATCAGAGCCACGACTTCGAGGATCGTAAACAGGAATGCGAATTGGAAGAAGTCATCGTAGTTAGGTTGGATCTTACCGGTCGGTACATCCTGCCCACAGGCATAAGGCTCGTTCTTGCCGGGGTTTGGTTCACCTTGAATCGCCAGCGTTCTGGCCAGTATGGCAAATATCGTGATGGTCGCCAGCAGGATTATAAACACAGCTGGTGGCGTCAGTAACCATTCAGTTAACATTGCCGTCCTCCTTGCTTCTTATCAACCACCCGATATCCAACGATCCGGTACGTGAATAGATGGCTATACATAAGACCGCTCCAATTGCAGTGACCACAACTTCGACGATTATCATGGCGACAATCAGGCTCTCAGCTACAGCCAGCTGGCTGTTGATCGCTCCAGCTATGACTAAAAGCAGCACTGCTGCCTTATTGATGATTTCCATGGCGATCAGGACACGGATCAGGTTATGTGTGGCAATCAGACTGTAGATGCCGATGGTTGCTGTCAGAACGAAGGTGATGATGAAGCACAGTGTTTCTGGCATGTCATCGCTCCTCTCGCCGTTTGATCAGGGCTGTCACACCTAAGACTCCCGCCAGGAT
>JAITUO010000067.1 GCA_031286245.1 Coriobacteriales bacterium | reverse complement strand
ATGTATGAATACCAGTGCACCCAATCAGCCAGCCCTCTACAAACCTCACCCAATCACCATAATTTCGATTACGTTACAATAAACCACATTCCGTCTCCTCAAGGAAAGGATTAGCCGTGGCTACCCAAACCAGCTCGCAGACCAGCGTTACAACCAGCTCGCAGACCAGCACCAGAATCATCGAAATGAGTAAACTCTACGCTCCGACCTTGAAAGAAGACCCTGGTGATGCCGACATCGCCTCCCATAAGTTATTACTACGTGCTGCCATGATGCGCAAGGTAGCAGCCGGTGTCTACTCGTTTTTGCCACTAGGTTTTAAGGTCCTACGCAAGGTAGAGCAGATCGTGCGCGAGGAAATGGACGCCATCGGTTGCCAGGAAATGATCATGAGCATCATCCAGCCGGGTGAGCTGTGGAAACGTAGTGGACGCTGGGATGACTACGGGCCAGAACTGTTTCGCCTAAACGATCGCCACGACAATGTTTTTGCTTTGAGCCCCACGCAGGAAGAGCTGATCACTGACATGATCAGTGGTGAGTTGAGATCATATCGCGACCTGCCGAAGTCGCTTTATCATATCCAATGGAAATACCGCGATGAAGTACGTCCACGTTTTGGCTTGCTACGTGGGCGGGAGTTCGTGATGAAGGATGCCTACAGCTTCCACGATACACGAGAGAGCCTGCAGGAGCACTACGATCAACAAGGTTACGCCTATGGTCGTATCTGTGAGCGTTTGGGATTACGTTTTGTACCAGTCGAAGCTGACAGTGGCCAGATCGGTGGCAAGGTGACTGTCGAGTTCATGGCTTTAGCCGATGCAGGAGAAGCAGAAATCGTCCATTGTGATTGCGGTTTCGCTGCCAACACCGAGGTGGCAATAGCAAAGATCAACTGTGAGCTGTATGGCACTCCCGACGCCACAATAAATGAAATTGAAACGCCGATCGACGGCAGTATCCCCGCTCTGGCTGAATTCTTAGGTATCAGTCAGGCAGCCTGCGTTAAAGCACTGGCTGGTAAAGATGCCGACGGCCAAGTCTATGTTCTGTTTATTCCCGGCGACCACGAGCTGGGCGACGTCAAAGTCAGCAAGATCATCAATGGATTCGAACTGCTGGACGAACAGGAAATGGCAGATATGGGCTTAAAACTCGGCTTTATCGGACCAGTAGGGCTACCTCGAAATATCAAAGTGGTTGCCGACCAGGCTCTGCAAAACCTGCCACGTTGGCTGACCGGAGCCAACAAAGCCGGCTACCATCTAAGTGGAGTAGCACCTGAAAAAGATTTCCAAGTCGACATCTGGGCAGATCTGGCTAACACTCAGGATAAAGACTGTTGCATCGAATGTGGCCGGCCTCTTATCCTGCAACGTGGCATCGAAGTTGGGCAAATCTTCCAATTGGGAACCAAGTATTCCGAAAGCATGGGTGCCTACTATATGGCTGAAGACGGCAATGAATACCCCTTCCTGATGGGTTGTTACGGTTGGGGAGTGACCCGTTCAATTGCCGCCGTCGTCGAGCAGTACAACGACGAAGCCGGTATCGCCTGGCCAATCAGCATCGCTCCAGCCGAGGTCTGTGTGATCCCGCTGGCACTCGGTGACGAACTCGAAACCACCGCCCGCCAAATCACCGACCAGTTGGCTGCCGCCGGTATCGAAGTGGTGATTGATGACCGTGACGAGCGTCCGGGTGTCAAATTCGCCGATGCCGACCTAATCGGCTGGCCCTATCAAGTAGTGGTCGGCAAGCGCGGATTGGCTGACGGTGTGGTCGAGCTGAAAAAGCGCCAGGGACAGATAAAAAGCGAACTCGCTCTGGACTCGGCTGTCACTGAGCTGATAAACCTGATAAAAGCCGACCGTGCACAGTACCTCTAGGTAACTCTGACAGTGGCCACAATTGGAGAGTTCTCACTGGTCGAAGCCACAGATCTGACACCCGGTGTCTGGGGTGGCACAATCACTGCTCGTGCCACTGACGGAAGCTTTGTCGACTTCAAAGCCAATACCTTTACTGGGGAGAAAACCCGGTCGCGCCTGGCTGAGTTATTATCTCCTTATACCCTCAATTGGCTGGTGCTTGAGCACGGCTCGCATCTGGCTCAGCTCGACTCTTTATCTATATCTGGTCAACACTTGCCTGGAGATGCCTGCCTGTTAACCTGTCCGGGTAACGCAGTGGCCTTCACGACGGCTGACTGTGTGCCGCTGATAATAAGCTGCCAGGACACCGCTTCACAACCGCTTGCCCTGGCAATTCACGCTGGTTGGCGAAGCATAGCCGATGGCGTTATCGAAAAAGCCATTACAGTACTACTTGCCAGGTCAGGCAACAATCCAACCAGCTTGCGAGCTTGGATTGGTCCGGCGATTGAGCAGTCGCACTATGAGATCGACGATAATACGCGCTTACTACTGCTCAATCGTATAAACAACTCTGCCAACGCAGAGAGTTGTTTTCAAGCTAATCGCCCCGGGCACTGGTTAGCCGACCTGGATCAAATAGTTGAGCTGATATTGATCGGCACGGGCTTATCCCCAAGAAAAATCAAAGGCTCCGGGCTTGGCACCTTTGAAAACACAGCGATGCATTCAGCCCGTCGTGATGGAGAAAACGCCGGTCGGATGGCCACTTTCGTAGTGCTAGGTATGTAGCAAGAACAAGTTTTTAGTCGCGTACTAATCTGTTTACTGTTTGACGACGGGCTCCTCCGCGTCTCACTCTCTTTTACCAGGACAACTTAGAATAGCAATTCTGGCACAAATTTGCGGTTGAGGGGCGTCTATTCGACACAATTAGTCGAATAATGAGTTATTTTGGGCTTTTTGGCTCGAGATATAGCGAAAACCGCCCCTCAACCGCAAATTTGTGCCAGAAAACTTTGCAATGCTTGTACATGCATGGATTACCGGCGAAATGAACGAAATGAGGAAATGAGCGAAATGAGCTTGACGCTTGATTGCTTGACGAGCTTGACGGGGGCTTGACGGAGCTGCATACAGCGTATGCAGAATGCCAGCCTTCAGTGATTCAGTGCATAGTCATTGACCAGCAGGTTGGTGATCTGGACTGCACCTCGAAAACCGACAAAGGGTGGCTCGTAAGGATGCAACCGCCAGGCAATATCCGGATTCGAGATCGCCATCTGCGTGTTCTTACCAGCCCACTGCAGCGCCTCACCAGTAAACATCAGATAACCTTTGTCATGCTGCTCGACAATCGGGATCCATTCCTGCTCCGAGAAATAGGGCAACTCAGCATCACCCATCTCCGGACAGTCACACCAGGCGGTTCCTTTAAGCAACGGCAACTCCTGCGTAGCGAAAGCCAAAATGCCCTGCACGACATCGGCATGCCCACCAATTGTCAGTAGAGCTTCATCTGGATAAGACCAGGCGCTATTCTCCAGATAATCAAAGGCATAATCGATTTGGTCGAGTGCCAATCGCCGCTCACCATTGAGGAATTCTGGGTCAGGTGCTTTTCCCAGAGCTGAACCGACCTCAGCCAGCCAAGCAGTAGTACCTTCAATTCCATAAGGCCGACCGACCAGATATGGGGTACCGAAACGCTGTTGCAAGGCCTTGGCTGCAGGGATGCCTTCGCGGCGGATCACCAGGTTCAGATGCGCCGAGCCCATCTGTCGAATCGCTGTGACACTGGTATCAGAGGTAAAAATGCACCCGGGTTCAAT
>JAITUO010000205.1 GCA_031286245.1 Coriobacteriales bacterium | reverse complement strand
TTGGAATGCAGTTCATGTAGATACTTGTGAGGCAGCTCCTCGTCACTGACCAGATCAGAGGCAATCAAGTTAGCGATAAAGGTTCCTGTACCAGCGAAGGGGTCAAGGATATGGACACCTGGGCTTCCCAGCGACTGTCCAAACTCCTTTCTCAGCATGCGGTCTGTCGAATACAGAATGTAATCAACAACTTCATTTGGGGTATAGACGATGCCCATCTTTTCTGAGGCTGACTTGAAGGCTTTGGAGAAAAAGTTCTCATAGAGTTCCTTAATGATCTTCTGTCGTCCCGCGTCGGTAGCGATAGCTTCGGCGCGGATGCGGACTGAAGTGTATAAATCAGTCAAGGATTCGACATCGGTCTTATCCCCAAGAGAATACTGACTGATAGCTTGGACCATCTGCTCCATGGCAATCGAAACCGGGTTGCTTTCGGCAAAGCCGGTTCCACCGAACAATGCTTTGAATACCGGCAGGGTAATGATGTGTTGAGCGAGCATTTCAATAGCGTCAGTTTGTGAGATGCCGGGATTGAGAGATTCCCGAAGACCGGTGAGGAAACGGTCGAACTCGTGGGCGGCTGCGTCATCGGAATCGATGATCTCAGTGATGCGGTCGATGTTACGTTTGGCTATGTTCGCTACGTCTTCAGCCCAGTCCGCCCAGTAGATCTTGGTACCGCAGCGTTTGACGATCTGGGCGTTGATGCTACGAGTCAGATTAGCCAGGTCGCTGACTGTGAGTTCGAGCCTGAGCTGTGTTGGGGAAAGCTCTGCGGGCTCAGATGAGGTAGTTCTTTCGTCTATAGTCGTTACCTCAGTGGCTTCTGCTCCGTTTCGCCGCAATCGAGTCTCGTCGAGGGTCAACACCTTCACTACTTCGACCTGATCATCGAAACCGATGGCATTGATCTTGGCTTCGAGCCGCTCGTCGTGGCTGCGTAAAGCTTGCAATACCTGCCAGACCGTCTTATATGCATCAGTGTTGTCCAGCGCTTCTTCCGGATTGATACCTGCCGGTACAAAAACCGGTAAGACAATGTAACCAAACTCTTTACCTTCGGCTCTGCGCATCACACGACCGACAGCTTGGATGATTTCGATTTGGGATTTGCGTGGTTTCATGAAGAGCACAGCATCGAGTGTCGGTACGTCAATACCTTCAGTCAAGCAGCGAGCGTTGGAGAGTATGCGGCAGATGCTGGTATCGCTCAAGTCCTCAGCCAGCCAATCCAGCAGGTTGTTGCGGTGAGTTGTGTTTAAGGTGCCGTCTATATGCCCGACTTCGACACGCAGTTTGGTTTCGTCGCTGGTTTCTTCGATATATGTGTCAACAACTGAGCTGAAAGCTTGTGTGAATTGCTTGGATTCGGCAATGGTATTAGTGAAAGCTACCGCTTTACGAAGAGGGGTATAGTCCATGCTGCTTTGTAAGTCTGCAGCAGTGGTGAATACGATGCTTTTGTCAAAGCTGGCCTTTAGCCGTTCTGAGAGTCCTTTCCAACAGCCAATTATCTTGCCCATTTCCGGGATCTTTAGCTCGCCAGTCTCAATGGCTTGCATGCGTTGGTATGCAGAAGCCACCATGTCTTCGGTCACGGTCATGACAACGACACGGTAGTCGGAGAGCAAGGTTTTATCCACAGCTTCACCGAATGACAGGTAATGGAAATATGGGCCAAAGATTTGCTCGTCGTCCATCGAAGCGATCTCGTAGCTCTCTTCGTAGGCACGCAGTTTGGCGGATGTTCCGTAGACTTTAGGAGTCGCGGTCATATAGAGGCGCTTGGCACTATGCACTAAACTGTCGTCGTGGATCTTGGTGAAGTAGCTTTGATCTTTGTCCGGAATTAAGCTGTCACGAAGTCCGGTAGTGCGATGGGCCTCATCACAGATGACCAGGTCAAAGTCCGGCATTCCTAGGTGCTGTGCCTCGATGATGACATCAATGGACTGATAGGTTGAAAAGATAACGGTGAGGCCAGTGACTCGGCTAGTTTTATCGGCGACTTGGCTGATTCTGCCAGCGACCTGGCTAATTCTGCCAGCGACCTGGCCAGCCAGCAGGGTTGCATCGGTGGTCGAAGGGTAGGGGATATCTCGGACAGAGGTCGACCAGATATCTCTCAGTTTCGAGGCTTTCTCGTCGGAACACACAACAAATGGTGTCATAGTTTGCCGCGCCTGGTTTGCCCAGGCATGCATGGCCTGGTTAACCAGTGATATCGAAGGAGCAAGAAACAGTACAAAACCATCAGACTTCAACTCTTCAGCCAGACGCAGTGCAGTCAGAGTCTTGCCTGTTCCACAAGCCATGATCAGCTTGCCGCGGTTTTGCTGCTGAAAACCTTTCAGGCAATCGCGGATTGCCTTAGCCTGGTGCGGACGTGGCTCATAGATCTCTCTGTCAGCCACATCGAGCCCATGCAGAAACGGGTACCAGTTGATGTTTGATGCCGCGAGTGCCTTCAAATCCAGCCGAATGACGCTGAGCTGTTCGGCTTTGTCCTCCAGGTTTTTACTCCAGGCATTCATGGTGTCAACGATCATATAGTTTCGGTAACTGTCATCGCTTTGTGCTGAAGCCAAAAAGGTGCTGGCTTCTTTGAATGTCAGTGTTGAGTCTTCTTGCCAGCATTTGCACTGGATCGCCCAATAACTGTCGTCTATAAAGTCTTTGGCTACAATATCGATGCCTGTATCTCGACCAGTGCAGGTAGGTGAATCCTGCCAAAGCCAGACATCAGTGAAACGTTGCTGCCAGAGGGGGTCATTTATTAGAAAGTAGACTGTAGCCCGTTCAAATGCATCACCTTGCTCTTTTGTTGTGGATGAGACTGTGAATATGTGTTCTAAAACATCATCGATCGTCGCGTGTGACATTTTGTTAGTAAACCTCCCCGATATGGACGCTCGAATATTTAATAATCGTTGTCATCATAGCGCAAATCTGTAATGCCTAAAACCAATGTCTTTGTATAAAGCTCCAACCATGACTAATGCTGCAAACTAATAGAATCTCGTGTAAAATAAAGTGGCACTTTAAATTTACCGAAGTTTTGCTGAACCAGTTCATGATTAGACTCCGACTTTTGATATAAGGTGTTCAGGCTATGTATATAAACCGCCATCTGGAGACAGCAGTTATTAAAGCTAGTCAGACATTTCCGATTGTCATGGTAACTGGACCCAGGCAGGTTGGCAAGACTACCATGCTACAGAAACTGGCTGACAAAAACCGCAACTATGTTTCTCTAGACTCACCGTTTGCCAGAGAGACAGCA
>JAITUO010000128.1 GCA_031286245.1 Coriobacteriales bacterium | reverse complement strand
TAGTATGGCCCGAATGATTCAGCCGCCACTCGGATGACAGCTTTGGCAGCATGGTAATCTGCCGGCACTAAGACGCGCATGTTCGGCAGTACCCGCATCAGAGCCAGGTCCTCAATCATCTGGTGGCTGCCACCGTCTGCACCGGTTGAAATACCGGCATGGGTTGGGGCGATTTTTACGTTCAAGTTGCTGTAACAGACGGTGTTGCGAATCTGGTCATAGACACGGCCTGTACCAAAAACCGCAAATGAACCAGTGAAAACGATTTTTTTCTGGTCTGCTAACGCAATACCGGCTGCCACCCCGATCATGTTCTGCTCGGCAATGCCTACATTTAAATGGCGCATTGGATCATGGATCGCCAATTTGGCTGTAGTCGTCGATGAAGCCAGGTCAGCATCAACTGCGAAGACATCGAAGCCTTGTTCAACCAATTCAACCAGGGTCTCGCCATAAGCTGCGCGAGTAGCCTTCTTGCTTGCTGTCTGGCGGTCAAATCCCAAGGTCTGCTCACTCATGCCAGACTCCTTTTTAGTCTCCTGATATATCTATGGCCGGTTCGTCTAACAGAGGCGCCAATTCAGCTAAGGCTGCCTCCAGCTGTTCAGTGCTGAGCGATTTACCATGCCACTCCGCCTTGCCTTCCATGAACGAAACACCTTTGCCTTTAATTGTCTGAGCCACTATCACCTGCGGTCGGCTGTCAGAGAGTTGATTGGCAGCCGTGGCAAAAGCAGCTTGTAAAGCAACAAAGTCATGTCCGTCAATCTGAGAAACCTGCCAGCCAAATTCAGAAAATTTAGCCGCCAGGTCGCCGACATCGCAGACAGCACTGACTGCACCATCGATCTGCAGTCCGTTGTTATCAATGATCGCCACCAGGTTACTTAACCGATGATGTGCGGCAAACATGGCTGCTTCCCAGACCTGGCCTTCCTGGCATTCCCCGTCACCCAGCAGTACATAGACTCTGGGTTTGGTGTCTTGTGCCAGCCCAGCCGACAGATGGTCTTTTGCCAAGGCATAGGCCAGCCCGCAGGCAATCGAAAGCCCTTGTCCTAACGAACCAGCCGAAGCTTCGACTCCTGGCAGCTTCAGTTTGTCCGGGTGACCTTGCAAACGTGATCCGAACTGGCGCAGGCTGGCCAGCTCGCTCAAAGGAAAGTATCCTGCACGGGCCAATGTGGCATACAGTACCGGCGCAACATGCCCCTTTGACAGTATAAAGCGGTCGCGTGCTGGCCAATCTGGATTTTCGGGGTCATAACGCAGCACACCGCCAAAGTAAAGCATGACCATGATATCGCTCGCTGAAAGCGAGCCACCAGGATGCCCACTGCCAGCAGCAGTAGTCATCTTTAAGACATCGGCACGGATCAAAGCCGCTGTCTGTCTGAGCTGTCCATAATCATCAGTTTGCAGATCCATAATGCCCCACACAATCACTAACAATAATACTTGTGACCGAACGCTAAAAAACATCCGCCTGTCAGTCTTCTGGCAGGTTTGCTCCGTCTGACGTTTTGAATGAACCACTGGCTTTGGCACGTAGATACGCTACGGTGAACTGATCCAGATCACCTTCCTTCAGCACTGCATCGACATTGCCAGTTTCCACTCCAGTACGCAAGTCTTTGACCATTTGATAAGGAAACAATACGTAGTTGCGGATTTGATTACCCCAGGCGGCTTCGACTTTCGATCCTCGCAACTGATCGATCTCGGCTTGACGGCGAGCCTGTTCAAGATCAAACAATCGGGCTCGCAGTATTTTCATCGCTGATTCTTTGTTCTGTAGCTGTGATTTCTCGTTTTGGCAGGTCACTACCAACCCGGTTGGCAGATGGGTGATGCGGACAGCGGAGTCTGTGGTGTTCACACTCTGGCCACCTGGCCCACTGGAGCGGTAGACGTCGATTCGCAAGTCAGCCGGGTTGATGATCACTTCGATGTCTTCCGGGAGCACCGGCAAGACCTCAACAGCGGCAAATGTGGTATGCCGACGGCCTTTGGCATCAGTTGGTGAGATACGGACCAGGCGATGCACACCCTTCTCCCCAGCTAGAATGCCAAAAGCATTGCGGCCGTTGATAATAAAGGTAGCCTGATCCAACCCGATTCCTTCAGCCGCTGGAGCATCTAAGACTTCGACCTGCCAGCCTCGCAAGGCCGCGTAATGCAGGTACATGTTAAACAGCATGTCTGTCCAGTCCTGAGCTTCCAGGCCTCCCTGGCCAGGCGAGACTGTGATGATGGCATCACCACCATCGAATTGGCCGGAGAACCAGGAAGCCAGTTCCATAGCATCAATGCGGGTGGTTAGTTGAGATAAAGACTCAGCTGCCTCTTCTGCCAAGGCTTCATCGTTTTCTGCTACAGCCAGCTCGTTGGCAACTCTGGAATCATCGAGTAGGGCTTGAGCCTTATCGTATTCGGCTAGATCGGTACGTATGTCAGCGGCTTGCTTAGTCTGCTGAGCAGCTTTTTGCTGATCGTCCCAGAAACCCGGTTCAGCAAAAGCCTGCTCAAATGCAGCCAGCTCGCTGCGCCGGGTATCGATTTGCAGCCAGTTGTGGGCTTGGCTCAGTCGTTCAGCTTGTTGTTCGATCTGAACGGTCAGGTCATCCATCTATTGATCATCCATAATCAGGTCATCCATCTACGGGTTATCCATCAAAAGGTCATCCATTTAGAGGTTGGCGCCATGGCATTTCTTATACTTTTTCCCGGATCCGCAAGGACAAGGGTCGTTGCGTCCGACATTAGCATAAGGATCGGCTTTATCACGAGTGACAGTCCGAGCCTTGCTGGCTCCTAATTGTGCGGCACTGCTGCGACCGTCTCCGGCTGCGGATTGCATCGCTGACTGTTGGGCAGCTTGAGCACGAGCCGTGGCAAAAGCTGAAGGGCTTTCGTCGTCCGGGCCAGAGTATGTGGCATTGGTCAGTGAAGGAGCCGGTTCTTCGGTGATTACGATTTGAATACGCAGCAAGGTACGTAAAAAGTCGTCATACATCGAATCACGCAGCTCGCCAAAGGCAAGATGGGCTTCACTTTTATACTCAGTCAAGGGGTCACGCTGTCCAAAAGCCCTCAGTCCGATACCGGCCTTCAGATAGTCCATCTCCTGCAGGTGGTTCATCCAACGTGAATCCATGATCCTCAGCATTACCTGAGCTTCCAGCTGATGAAAGGCTGACTCACCGATCGTATTACGTTTACTATCTAGAATTTCCAAAAGATAATCGTACAAGGCCTCCATTAACAACACCGGGTCTTCTTTTTCGACCAGGCTGCGTGGATCAGTATCCTTGATTCCCGTCAGTTCAGACAGCCATTTCTGCAGACTGTCCCAATCCAACCCACCATGGCTTTCGGTATAGGCGTTAACGGCCTTCTCCACAGTATCAGTGATGATCTCATCAGCCTTGGCATGGATGTCCTTGCCGTCGAGGATGGCATTGCGTTCGTTGTAGATTGCTTCCCGCTGGCGATTCATGACATCGTCATATTCCAACACATGCTTGCGGGACTCAAAATGCATCGACTCAACCTGGCGCTGAGCACTCTCGATGGCTTTAGAAACCATGCCGGAATCGATCGGCTGATCGGCTGCCATGTCTCCGCGATCCATCAAGCCACCGATGCGGTCCATGCGTTCGCCGCCGAACAGGCGCATCAGGTCGTCTTCCAGTGACAGGTAAAACTGCGTACAGCCTGGATCACCCTGGCGTCCGGAACGACCGCGCAACTGATTGTCGATCCGCCGTGCTTCGTGACGCTCGGTCCCAATGACTGCCAGGCCACCAGCCGCTACGACCTCTTCATGCTCGCGGGCAGTGATCTTTTGAGCTTTTTCGTAAGCTTTCGACATCTGGTTGTCTGTGGCTTCCTCCAGCTCGATACCACTGTTCACAATAATCTCTTCGGCCAGGAATTCGGGATTACCTCCCAACAGGATGTCTGTACCGCGGCCAGCCATATTAGTGGCGATGGTTACCGCACCGACACGGCCAGCCTGAGCGACGATATGTGCCTCACGCTCATGTTGCTTGGCATTTAACACCTCGTGTGGAATACCGCGTTTTTCCAACAGGCGGCTGAGCCGCTCCGAGCTCTCGATCGAAACCGTGCCGACCAGTGAAGGTTGGCCGGCTTCATGCCGTTCGACCACATCATCAGCCACTGCATTGAACTTGGCATCAACTGAGCGATAGATCAGGTCGTTACCATCTGCCCTGGCATTTGGCCGGTTGGCGGGGATTGCCATCACTGGTAGTTTATAAATCTGGCGGAACTCGGCATCCTCAGTCATCGCCGTACCAGTCATGCCAGCCAGTTTCTTATATAGACGGAAGTAGTTCTGTAATGTGATCGTAGCCAGTGTCTGGTTCTCTTCACGAATCAACACTCGCTCCTTGGCCTCCAGAGCCTGGTGCAAGCCTTCGGAATAACGCCGGCCTTCCATGATGCGGCCAGTGAACTCATCAACGATCTTTACCTCGCCGTCAATCACAACGTAATCAACATCCCGCTTGAACAGGAACTGGGCACGCAGAGCCTGGTTCAGGTGGTTGACCAGCTGCCCGGTTGGATCAGCATACAAGTCATCAATCGAGAGCAGTACTTCCATCTTGTGCAAACCTGCTTCGGTGGCAAATATCGTCTTTTTAGCTTCATCTGCTTCATAATCGGCACCCCGGCGCATGTTTGTAATGGCACGGGCGAAACGGTTATAGGTATCGGCTGCCCGCGTTCCGGCGCCGGAGATGATTAATGGTGTACGTGCCTCATCGATGAGGATCGAGTCAACCTCGTCAACGATGGCATAACTGTGACCACGTTGAACACGGTCATCGGCTCGCATTACCATATTGTCACGTAGATAGTCGAAACCAAATTCCGAGTTGGTACCATAGGTGATATCAGCGATATAGGCTGGTTTTTTACTGTCCAGGCGCATACCATTCTGCAACAGGCCGACATCCAGACCTAAGAAACGGTAGATACGCCCCATCCACTCACTATCTCGCTTAGCCAGGTAGTCATTCACGGTTACCACATGGACACCTTGTGCAGACAGGGCATTCAAGTAAGCTGCCAGTGTGGCTACCAAGGTCTTGCCTTCGCCAGTTTTCATCTCGGCAATCTGCCCGGCATTTAAAGCCATACCACCGATCAACTGAACATCGAAATGACGCATAGCCAGCGTACGCACCGAAGCCTCACGCACAGTCGCGAAGGCTTCGGGCAAAATGCTATCGGGCTTCTCCCCATTATTCAAACGAGTACGAAAGTCAGCCGTCCTTGCCTGTAGTGCGTCGTCGTCCAGGGCCTGAGCAGCGGGTTCCAGCTGGTTGATTTTATCGACAATGGCATTGAACTGTTTGAGCTGTTTTCCCTCGCCCATGGTGAGGAGTCTGGATAAAAGATTAGCCACCTTGATGCCTTCTTCTTGATTGTCTCTTCAATGAGACAACATCATATCGCGAAATCGGGTTTATTGGGGATAAGATAGTGCTACAGCGCGCAAACTTTTCACCTGCATTTTTGGTGTCGAAAGTGATGAAATAGTACTAAATTGTGGAGAAGACCGGCTCGATTGGCTAGCTTCTGCCCTTTGACCGGCGCTGCAGGTAGATTCCTATCAGCGATAGGATTATTGATGAAGCCAGCAGACCAAGCAACACCCAGTTGTCGATTTTGAAGAAGAAATTGACAACCATCGTTCCCACGAAGACCACCAGGCCGATGACAGCCGGTATGTTTAGTCCCAGATTCTGCATTGATCAGCCTTTCTTTGTTCGTTTCATATGTACGGAGTGCCTGTCGTACTTCAGACAGCCTGTCGACTATCATAGCGGATTATAACTATTCGCCATCCAAGATTAACTCCTGGTATAGCGCAGTTGTCTGTTTCGAGGGCAGGATGCCCAGCTCCTCGTTCAGATAACGCCGACAGTCCAGATATGTGTTCATGGCTTCGGTTCGCTGGCCATTGGCTTCCTGAGCAGTGATTAAGGCTCGATAGACCTCTTCACGCTTGGGATCGGTGTCAAAAGCTCGCCGGGCATACCAAAGTGCCATCGAATTGTTCCCCGCATTCTGGTGCAGTTTGGATGCACTTAATAAAACGTCGATCAGTAAGCCTCGATAACGTTCCTGTGCAGCCAGGATGCGGGGATGGTCAGCACTGCCAGCTAAGACATCGTTTCGATATAACTGCTCCAGACGGTCGATTGCTGCAAAGCGCTCCTCCAGGCTGCCCCGCTCGAAGAAAACTTGGCGTGACAGTCGTTCAAACTCGGTGATATCACTTTCAAAGTAGCGGGGGTCAGCCTTCAACAAGCGTTCGTCATTGGTGAAGTATGGCGATACTCCATTGACCATTGGGAATGCATTACATAACCGGTACCAGAGGTTATAAAACCCAACTACAGCTTTTTCGTGGTCGCGCAATGGCCAAATCCAGTCGATGGCAGTAGTTCGAGCCAGGCCTTTGCCCAGGTTTAGCACGAGCAGGCAGAAT
>JAITUO010000112.1 GCA_031286245.1 Coriobacteriales bacterium | reverse complement strand
GCGCTGCTGGCAACTATTGCTAATCCAATGCGGATCATTAACGAAGCTGTAAAGCCTGGCTTGGATGTCGTGAGTGTCAAGGTCGATACAGGTGAGATGTTTATTCCTGACCTGATTATGGCTGGTGAAGCCGCCAAGGTCAGTATTGATCTGATTACTCCTTTGCTGAGAGGCGGAGATTCGGATGGTTACAAGGCAAAGATCCTGATGGGTGTAGTGGTGACTGACACCCATGACATCGGCAAGAATGTTGTCAAGGCTTTGCTGGTCGCGGATGGGTTTGAGGTGATTGACCTCGGGGTTGATGTGGCTCATGAAGTATTCGTAGAGAACATCATCAGTCAGAAACCCTTGATTTTAGCAGCATCTGCATATACCTCCGCCAGTGCGAGAGGGCTTGGCGTGCTAAATGAGAAGCTGAAAGAAGCCGGTGTCAGAGACGACGTGATTTTCTTGATTGGCGGCGCGGGTGTATACAGCTCTGACGTACCGATTGTCGGAGCCGATGCCTATGGAGCCGACGCTAATGAGGCAGTTGCGCTCTGCAATGGCTTTCTTTCTAATTAGAGGAGGTGGACTGAGATGACAATGTCAGATGCTGAAGTCAGTGAGAATCTAGAGATTTACGGAAAGAGACTGGCTGATCGGATCGCTCAAGATACGATGACTCCACGCGATAGAGTGCTGAAGCTGATGAATTTCGAAGAGCCTGACCACCTGCCTGGTCCGACCGGTCTTGCTGAATCATTTGCTGCCAGGCATTCAGGTTTCACCGTTCGTGAGGTTTGCCAGGACGCACGCAAGTTCGTATTGTCCCAGCTTATCTTCATGGATCTAGTGGGCAATGAGTTCCCTCAAGCCGAGTATGACGTCTACAATATCGAGGCTGAGGCGCTGGGCTGTGAGCTTTTGTGGAGTGATGACAACTTTGCTGTCATGGCTCATGAAGGTGAGGTCATTAAGGAGAAATCCGACCTCGACAAGCTGGAAGTCCCGAATTTCCGCACAGACGGCAGAGGCCCCTTCTGCCTGGAAGTGAATAAGCTGCTCTTGAGCATTTGCCCCGGTATTCTCCCCTATTATTTCTGTTGTGCACCATGGGACATTGCTTTCAAGCTGCGGGGCTACACCAACCTGGTCAAAGACATCAAAAAGGACCCGAAATATGCCCATGAGTTGTTGGAGTTCTGCACTGCGGTAGCCACTGAGTACACTAAGACGCTGCACGACGAGTTGGTTCCACTCGGCGGAGTCAATCCCTTCATGTGGGGTGCTGCCGCGGACTTGCCGCTGATCGGCGAGAAGATTTTCAAGGAATATGCCCTGCCGTACGCGGCTAAGGTGATTGAGGCCAACCCTTATACAAGCTGGGGTATCTTCCGTTTTGTCGAAGTGTATGGCGACAAATGGCCGGAGTTCTGGGAATACTATATTAAGGAGACAAACTCCCCCATTGTATTCATGTACGGAACAGACACCAAGATCGCTGACCTCAAGAAGGCCAAGGAGCTGGCCAGGCAGTACAACAGGTTTATGATAGTGGGGACAGACGCCGAGACTGTCCGCTACGTCCCCATCGAGAAGCTGGATGAGCGCATCAAGCGCCACATCGTATGCACGGCTCCCGGGGGCGGCGCTGCGCCTGTCAAGCTGGACACTGTCCCGGCTGACACCCCACCCGATCGTTACCGTTTCATCGTCAACAAGGTCAAGGAGTATGGGACTTATCCCATCGACATTGAGAGACTGAGTGCCGATATCGATTGGTCCGGGCTGGTTTAGAAGAGCAAGTTGGCGGCGGGTTGGCAGGTTGAGCATTGTAAGTTGAGTAAAAGCCTGCCTGGGACTTTAAGCTCCAGGCAGGCTTATAGTTCCAGGCAGGCTTCTAGTTCCAGGCAGGCTTCATATCGAAATATCCCGGCTGGAGGCGCTTTGGAGGATCTTTTGAAGCTCTTCGGCACTTAGGAGACGCTTCAAAATGACTTAGGAGGTATTACATGTTTGAGTTTTCCGCAGAACAAAAAACGATGAAGATAGGTGATACCTACGTCGGCGGAAAAATGGGTGCACACCCAACTGTGCTGGTCGGAAGCATTTTTTACTACGGGGACTCAATTGTTTCTGACCATATCAAAGGTATTTTTGACAAAGCAGCAGCTCTTCAACTGCTAAAAGCTGAAGCGGGGTATTCGCTTCAGAGTGGCAACCCACGCATCGTTGATGTTGTGGCTGAAACCGAAGAAGCAATGCTACGCTATCTGGATTTCATCATTCAAAATACTACTACGCCCTTTTTTGTTGACTCTTCTATTGCCGCTGTGCGTCTGGCAGGCATCCGTTACTGTGCTGAGCAAAATGTACTAGAACGCGCTGTCTATAACACCATCGAACCGATGTCTTCTGATGACGAATATGCGGAATTGGCAGAGCTAGGTGTCCAGAACGTCGTCATTTTAGCCTTCACATCAAAACACCTGCGTCCTGATAAACGGTTTGAGCTTCTAACTGGCACGGTCGACAAAAATGGCGAGAACAGCGTTGGCGTAGACGCTGAAAATAAAGCAGACGGACTAATCGCCAAAGTACAACGCACTGGTGCTCAGAATATACTGATAGACCCAGGAGTACTGGATTTACCGAGCAGCAGTTGGACAGCCTACATTATGCGAAAGATCAAAGATGAACTGGGCTATCCAGTCGGTTGTGCCCCGAGTAATGCTTTGTATACATGGCTTCGTCATAAAGATGTTGATACTCCCCAACTCCAAGCCTGTGGAGCAAGTGTTTTTGCGCTGCCGATATTTTGCGGTGGGGATTTCTTGCTATACGGTCCCCTGCATAACGCTGCGTGGGTGTATCCTAGTGTCTCTGTAGTAGATGCCATGATCGGGTACGGAGGCAGGCTTCATGGCGTTAGGCCAGAGACGATGGAGCACCCGTTGTTCAAGTTGTTCCAGTGAACAGGGAACACCCGTTATTCAAGTTGTTCCAGTGATCAGGGAACACCCGTTGTTCAAATTGTTCCAGTGATCAAACAGGGTTATAAAGTGAAGGAAAATGATGGAGGAAATCTGCATGAAAACAATGGTAATCGCCTGTGAGATGCTTCGCCCGGAAATAGAATTCATACTTGCTGAGCTGGATTTACCTTTTGAAGTTTACTGGATCGAACCAGCTCTACACCTGACACCAAATAAACTACACACCCGACTACAGGAGTTATTTGACAGCCTGGTTGACATTGAGCGAGTCATTATGCCGTTTGGTGAATGTGGCGGAGCATTGAAAGACCTGCAGACAAAAGCATTTGAAATAATCGTTCCCCAAGTAGACGATTGCCTGACACTAATGCTTGGTTCACAAAGCATTCGCGAACAAATCATCAGCGAAGAGGCTACTTTCTTTTTAACTCTAGGCTGGATCAAGCAAGAGAAGAATATCTTTGCGGAATATGAGTACGCTTTAAACAAATATGGAGAAGAAGCTGCCGAAATGATCTATGAACAGATGTATGGTAACTACAAACGCGTTGCTCTAATAGATACCGGTGTTGGAAATGTCGACGAACTGTTGAGTTATAAAGATGGTATCGAGAAGTTGTTGAAAATGAAGCAATTCATGATAAGCGGTACACTTGATTACCTCAGAGCACTTTTTCTTGGACCCTGGCCGGAAAGCCGATTTACTGTTGTAGCACCATTTAGTAAAACAAGTGGAGAAGTAATCTAGGCTGCTTCACATGCTTGCTGGAGGAAGCACTTCATGCATCGAAAGGAATGCATGAAGTGCTTTTGATTTGTTGTGCCGCTTTATAAGATCAGCTGAATTGTCTCCTCTGCCTGCGATAAACCACTAGACAGGTTGTACCGATAACCGATGCAAGCAGAGTAGCTATTACTGCCAGATATGCAACATCGCCTGTGCCTGGGGATGGAGTAGGGGTCGGAGGATCAGGAACGACCGGTTTTATCCTCACCCAAATATAATCCGGATTGGAGTTTGCCTCTGTGTAACTGTATTGATCGTATCCTGCAAGCAGAGAGACTGCGTCGTTATCAGTGATGGATAAGATGACGAAACTGTCAAAGGTGAAACCTGTCGCTCCAACTCGAAAGAAACCGACATAATTCGGTGCTGTGATTGTTTTTTCGATTATTGCTTCTGAGCCATACATGCAAATTGCACCGATTGATTCGTTGCCAACGACAGTGATCGAACCGTTGATGGTGACTTTAGCATCGCTCCCGGCATTAACGCCACTGCCGGCATCACCGGTAACATATACGTCTCCATTAACGGTAACGGAAGCATAATCACTAAGGGCTACTCCACCAAAGGCGTATTTAGTG
>JAITUO010000101.1 GCA_031286245.1 Coriobacteriales bacterium | reverse complement strand
AAACGCCTAAATACAATTGAATTCCATTGTATTTAGGCGTTTACGCGGTAAAACCCACTACACAAGTCCACTTTTGGTACAAAAAAAGCGTGTAGCGTGCAATGCAGATTAGAATGTCCTTGAACTATGACAATCGAAGTGCAAATACAGTTGCACTTCAAGCCACTTCAATTGTCATAACCACCTGCTATGTCCCAAAATCACGCGCGTGCCACAATTATGTGAAAATTTAGTACAAAATGGCGTTCACGTACGATTTTGAGCTAGAATAAGTGCGATAAAGCCCTTAAAAAGGCTAAATTCGATAGAAATCTGCACAGATAATCGTACGTGAACGCCATTTTGTACTATTTTTTCATGTTTCTGTGGCAAGGGAGCATGAATACATGCAAGATGCTCCTGTTGTGGCTTGATTGGGCTTGATTGGCTCCTGTTGTAGCTGTTGTGCTCCTGTTGTCGATTAGCCGAGCTGACTCCAGTTAAAAAAAGTCAAACAGGCTTGACGTACTGTGTACCACACTATATACTGCTTTGCATAATATTGCGTGAGATAGTGAAAGAGACAGCTTATGGATAAAGGGTGGTGAATAGGCAGCGTTTGGACATAGGGCGGTGAAAGAGACAGCGTATGGATAAAGACGAGTTGATATCAGGATTTTTACTGGAGCTGCGACGAGGCACTGTCGTGCTCTGCGTCCTGGCAAAGCTAAGAGAGCCAACATATGGCTACAGCTTGATTGCTGCTCTTGCTGATTCAGGCATCGCAATTGAAGCCAATACCTTGTATCCACTGCTCAGACGCTTAGAGGGCCAAGGGTTGCTAGTGAGTGAATGGAACACTGAGGGTGCCAAACCACGCAAGTACTACTGCACAACAAAGTTTGGCAGGGAAGTCTTTGCAGAGTTGATCTTACATTGGCAGAGTATTGTACAAAGCCTGGACTCTGCTTTGGAGGAGGCAGATTATGAAGCATGAGCTAATAGAACGTTATATTTACGCAGTCACACGACTATTGCCGCAAAAAATCAGAGCAGAAGTTGAAATGGAGCTGGACAGCCTGATTGCAGATATGCTGAATGAGCGTTGCGGCCCAATTCTACCGACTGATAAAGACATTCGTGTAGTACTTACCGAACTGGGAACACCGGAAGAAATGGCTGCACAATACAGTGGAGAAGACCAGAAGGCATTGATCAGCGGAGCATATTTCGCAATCTATAAACGCGTGTTGAAGATTGTATTGCCAATTGTTGGAATTGCTACTCCCTGTGCCTTGGTAATCGCACAGTTATTGGAACCTCCTTCTCAACCTTTCTTTTTAATACCTTTATTGATTGGCCAGATAATTGGTGGAACCATGGCTGGGGTGTTTCAAGGCTTTGCGATCATCACCTTTATCTTCGCCATTCTAGAGAGATATAAAGCTGATCTGGGCAACGGTGATTTCTTTGCCAGCCTGCCAATGGTTCCTAAAAAGACAGAGCAAATCAAACCGTATGAGCCGATAATCGGGCTGATATTCTCAATTATTGGTGTAGCGATATTCTTGGGCTTTCCACAAATCTGTGGTATTTATATCGACAACAACACCTGGCTGCCAATTCTCAACGTCGTTGTGATACGTAGTCTTTGGTTACCTATTATTCTCTGGGCAGTCTTAGCTATCATCAAAGAAACGATGAGGCTGATCGAAGGCCGATACACAGTTCGACTGATGGTGGTTGTCATAATAGTTAATGTATTCGCTTTGGTCTGTTCAGGGGTTGTGCTCATGAACACTGCCATTATCAACCCAGAGTTCTTTGCTTTTATGACCAACCTGATCAGCGGTGATGGGGCAGAAATTGTGAATCTATTGATCAGGAATTCCAATGTCTTAATGTTGGCCGTGATTTGCTTTGCTTTGTTATTGGATTGTGTGGTGACAGTAGTCAAGACTGTGCAAACCAGTCAGTCATAAAATGAGGGCAGACAACCCAGAGGTTTTGAAATTCACTCTACGGTAGTGGTATGTCAGTTCATCCGAGACCGACAGGTTGGACACATCCGATAGCGGATTATCGGTCGCCACTGGTACCACAGAGTGATCAAAAGCAGCCCACCAGCCAACAGGCTAACTGCCAACTGACTTAAGAAAATAGCTTCGTTATCTGCTGTCTGCGGAGTGGTGTTTTCACCAGGATTCGGTGGTTTAAAGACATTCGTGATGTTTAGCCCACGGATCATCTTGGTGAAACCTAAAACATCAGCTTCATCGATACTATAGACAATCTGTCTACCATCAGAGTTGTATTTCAAAGCTTCGAAACTGAACGACCATATGCCCGCTTCGTCTGGACGTACCTCGATATGATCAACAATCCGACCATCAGCCAGCAAAAACACAGTGATGGACTCTGGGAGCCGGATGTCATAACCTTGCAGATCCCAAGCTTTGTATCCTTTGATAATAATTGTCTGGTCTTCAATGCAGGTATTGGTGATGTTAAATCCATCGATTGACTTAGCGAAGCCAAAAACATCTACCTCGTCAATCCAATAGGTTATCTCATTGCCTTGGCTATCCAGTTTCGGAACACTGAAGTAATATGCCCAGACTCCTTCGCTGTCCGGAGTAACCTGAAGGCTTTCGATCACAGTAACACCACTCATTAACAGAACAGTGATCGACTCAGGAATGTCGGCTTGATAACCATTCAGATCCCAGGTTTTTGTCCCCGTTATCTCAACAATCGGTTCACGGAAGCAGGTATTTGTGAAAAATGCATAACTGGTTGCTAGGTTCAATGTACCTGATCCGCCCAGTACCTCGGTCAGTGCAAAGCCATCGGCATAACAATCCTTCTCAAAAACCGCATAATACTGCCCGACTGGCAGATTACTAAACTCGATACTCTCTCCGGCCCGTAAGCTGAACTCGACAGGCTCCCAGCCTGTTATCTGCAGGATAAAATCAAAGAGACGGTCCTTATCCTCAATATCACACTCGATGCAGTTTTCATTGATAAACAGGCTATCGACAACCTTTTCGATTATCAGGGTTGTAAAAGCCGGTTCCGGTATCGCTTCGATATAGTTGACAATGATAGCTTCGATCGTCTGGTCAGGCATAATCTTGCCTTCAATAGCTTCAACAACCGCTATGTAATCGTCTGAACCGTCCGCGTGGATCTCATGTACCGAATAACCGATATACCTCGGTAGCATTTCAAACAGCAGACTTTCATCATGCCGTAATTGAAATCTGTGTTCTGTCTGTTCTACACTGAAGATTGCTGGTAGACCATCGATAATTATCTCAAACGAGTCAGTCTCGATGATGTCGAAAACCACTATGAAATCATAGAGCTGCTCAGTCTGTTCGGTACTCAATACACCGGAAGCATCAATAACTTTTTTACTGACTTTCAGGCTACCGTAGTCTGATGCTTCTTCATCAACCAGAGCATTGACAAAAGGTAACACCACTCCCTCGCTGACGATCTCGTCAATAATGACCCCGTCAACAATGACTTCCTTAGTAACCACTAGATCAGCGATGATCTGACCAGAATAGCTCTGCGGCAAAGCCAGGTAACCGCTTTCCGTATCTTTTTCTCTGACCTGATAACTAGTGCCAACTGGCAAGCCGGTGATATGAGCCAACTCTCCATGCCGCAGTAATACGGCTATCACATTATCAAGGGCTGAAATTTCAACAGGTTGACCGTCTACAGTGATCATGGTTGGCAATTCCGGCAAACCGGTGAAACTGACCTCAAACTCAAACAGCTGCAAAGCCAATTCTGATTCCTCATCCAGAGGCAGCTCAGCCTGCGCAATGGTTTTCTCGATTGTTAAACTACCGTAGCGAAGGCTGGCTGTATTAATAAACTCAACTTCGGTACCACTATCAACGACATTACCCTGGTGATTCCGGCTTTCGATAACGTAACCTTTTTGATTTACCTCAACCACCGAATACTGCACACCGAGCGGGACGTCCGTAAACACTGCCAACTGCCCCGGCTTCAGAAGCAAAATCCCATTGTCTGACAATTCAATCAAGGCACTGCCATCGATGCGATATTTGTATCTACCACCATCATTAAAATTGACTTGAAACGCGAACTCAGTCAATTTCTGGCTTGCCGTCAAGTCACTGCCATCATCGTTTATTAAAGTCTTTTTAATATTTAAGGATCCAGCCTGACGCTTGTTAAAGGCATATATGTGGATAAGACTGTTGGCTTCTGTGACTTCGAAGGGATAGATAAAGACATCCTCCCCTTCAAGATCACTGTCGTAACTATACCCTGGAGCCGGATTAGTCTCGAGAAAGTAGTATTCTCCATAAGACAGATCAGTGACCAGGATCTTTCCTTCGGCATCAGTGACGTAGCGGCCACCGATCTGTATGTCTGCTTGATCAGGCTGTCCGGATTTCATATATAAAAAGAACTCCGTGGCTGGGATAGGTATGTCAGTTGTATTGCCCGCCTGATCGCGCTCACATTTTAACAATTCAACACTGGAAGTGGCATTCCGTGAGAATTTGTTGACGATCTCAGTCGAAAAAGTAGCACTATATCCTTGGATAACCAGACTGGTGAATAGCACAATAACTAAGATCACCTGGGTGACAGGTTTGCTGAAAAGCCTGAGTATCTGCCCGAGTCTGATGCTCATGGAGCTGCTACTTGATACTCTGGTATAACCAAAACCAGAAAGCTTGGTTAATCTTGCCCTGGCTGCTCTGTGTCTGGCTTTTCTCATTTACTGTCACCTCCTAGTTTTTTGTTGAGCAGTGTTCATATCTGATCGATCGCTTACCCCTGGCACAGGCATCAGCCTGTGCCAGGGGCTGCGCCAGAGGATTACCTCAAAGGTCTGTTCACGGTTTCATCCACATGAAGTGTTTGACCTTGATTGTTAATCATGATCCAATTAAGCCGTTGGAGCCTTCACCCAGATGGCAGGGCGATAACCCATGTTTGATTGCGTTGCTGCAACATTTGACAAACCACCGGTAGCGGTTACAAAGTACACATTAGTTGCGCCGGCAGACATACATGTCCAGTAGCTCTCGTTTGCTGTCAAGTTTTCCTGTAGAAGTTTCTTAGTATCGCTCAGGCCTAGGATCAAAGCGATGTTCACAGTCTTACCAGATCCTAATGCCAGTTCACTGGTTGGTTCGCAGACATAATCATCAAAGCTGCCGTTCTTGATTTTGGTAATGGTCGGCACTACTGCAATCTGTCCCAGAGGACTATCCATGATGTTATTGATATAGTAATCAGTCACCACAGACTGCAGGATTGATCCTTCATAATCGGTATGACCACTTACTCCAAATGCGCTATGACCAACTGTTTTACTAGCCAACAGCATCACATATTTTTCGCCACTAACCATTGTAGAATTCGCAACGACCCACTCAATTCCGTTGATGACGATTTTATCGTTGGCTTCCAGACCGCCGATAGCTTCCAGTGCACTGACATCAATCGTTACAGTGGTAACAAATCCGCCATAGAAGATGGAGACTTCAGTAGTACCTTCTGCTAAAGCACCGGCTGGGCTGTAGTTGAATCCTTCAGTCAGGAATTCGTGATCGCCGTTCGAGAAGTTAACTTGGATTACCATGCCGGTGGGATCGAAAGCCTCACCAGGAGCGTAAGAAGTCTTGTTCGGCTCAGTGGTAATCTCGATGGAGACAATGCTGTTCTCCACAATTGAGATAGTATTCAGCAGAGCAGCCGCATCATTGGTGCCCAGCTCATTGTGCTTGGTCGGGTCAACCACAGATGCCTGTCCCAGGCCGTCATTATTGCCGGAGGCTACCGTCCACATCGGCAGGTCAGCACGGTCGACTGCCTCCATGATGACATTTATGGCATAGAAATAATCAGATTCATCCAGTGCGCTGTCGGCGGTCACACTCTCTAAAAGCATACCGGTAGCCTGGCCGGGCATCAGTGGCTGTGACCAATAAGCCCAACCATCGGTGTCATAGACCCAACCAAAAAAGGCCTTTTTTTCTGCACTATCCAGGGCTTTGTATGCAGCCATGGGTATGACTACTGCATCGAGAGTCTGTTCTGCTCCAGGGGTATCAACCGTCACATCGAGGTGATTGACAGTACCGGAGGTACCGGGCTCATTTGGAACAAAATAGGTCGATCCACCCATGCCCCAGACAAAATTGGCATGGAACTTCTCCAAAAGCTGGTTTGAAAGCCCGCAGTTCTCGACTGATGTCCCGGGGGTGTGGGTTGTCCAGTCGCTGGGAGCAGGATCACGGTCGGCCCAGCTTTTTAGATCCATGAACTCCTGTAGTTTGATACGGACGAAAATGTCGGAAAACTCGCTGGTATTCTCGGCATAGACATGTTTATCGATACCGCCGGCAAAGTCGTCA
>JAITUO010000116.1 GCA_031286245.1 Coriobacteriales bacterium | reverse complement strand
CTCCCAAGTTACCGACGTCGGTGATGTGGTCCAAAGCGACAATCAGAGCCTGCTGCTTACCCCGGGAAGCAGAGATCAGGTCATATAAGGTTGCATATTGGTAGGGGTATGGACTACCGGCAAGGTCTCTGTTATCATCGCGCCAATCACTCATCACTCGCCTCCCCTGCTTGGTCTAGCTCTGTCTGTCAGTCAAAAACAATCGCATTCCGTTGGCAGTGTCTTCGATTCCTAATCCTAAGGCAGACAACCCTTCGCGGATTGCATCAGCAGTTTGCCAGTCTTGGGTACTGCGAGCAAAAGCCCTGAGAGCCAGTAGATCGGCCGCAGCTTTGTCGAGGTTGTCTCCAGCAAAACCTGTCAGTTCATTTGCTAATGCGATAATGCCTGCGGGCAATTCGATGCTGGCTTCAACCAGGTCGATGCCCAAAACACCAAGTAATCTACGGATAACTGCTGCGGTATCTGAGGCCGCCTGAGCATGGGCCGGCCCTGCCAACCCACTGGAAATACTGGTGTTAGCATCGCTGATCAGCTGGTAGATAGCAGCCACCGCTCCGGCGGTGTTAAAGTCGTCGTCCATTTGTTCAGTGAAGCGTTGGTCGGTGATCTGAAGCTGTTGGTGCAATTGGTTTGCTTGACCCAAGTCTTCTGTAGTAAATGCCGGCTCGGCATTGGCTGCCCAATCCAAGTTACGCAAAGCATTTTCCACACGGATCAGTGCTGACTCTGCCTCATCCAGGCGCATCGGTGAATAATCGAAAGGTGATCGATAGTGGCTCTGTAACATCAGCAGCCGCAGGGCCTGGGGGCGGACTTGATTTAAGACATCTTTCAGCAGCAAGAAGTTCCCGACCGACTTGCTCATCTTTTCCTCATTGATTGTCAGCATGCCACCATGCAACCAGTAGCGGGCAAAGCCGTTACCGGCAGCTTTCGACTGGGCTATTTCGTTTTCGTGATGCGGAAATATCAGGTCTTCTCCCCCACCATGGATATCGAAACTCTCACCCAGATAACGCTGGCTCATCGCCGAGCATTCGATATGCCAACCTGGCCGGCCAGGCCCCCAGGGAGAATCCCAAGCTGGTTCACCAGGTTTGGCGGCTTTCCAGAGGGCAAAGTCCAAGGCGTCAGACTTGCGCTCGTCGACTTCGACCCGGGCACCACTTTTCAACTGGTCGATATTGCGGCCACTTAAGGCACCATAGTCAGCATAGGAGCGCACCGCGAAATAGACGTCCCCATCGACAACATAAGCATGGCCATTATCAACCAGGTGCTTGATGATTGAGATCATCGCTGCCAGTTCCTCGGTTGCTCTGGGCTGCTGACTAGGTGGCTTGACTCCCAAGGTTTGCATGGCTTGAATGAAAGCTTCTGTGTATTTTTTTGCTACCGCATCTGGTGTGATGCCTTCTTCGGCAGCGCGATTGATGATCTTGTCATCAACATCGGTGATGTTTTGGATGAAATTGACCTGATAGCCTAAGTACTCAAAATACCGTCGGATCACATCAAAGGAAATGAAGGTCCGGGCATTACCGATGTGGATATGGTTGTAGACTGTTGGCCCACAGACATAAAACCCAACCTCATCAGGTTTGATAGGGATGAATTGCTCCTTTTGGCGCGTCAGGGTGTTATAAAGCCTCACTTTGCCTCCATGGTCTATTTATCTCTCAATGCCACTTATAGAGATTTGTGTGACAGGCTGTCCATTATCAGAGCTCGCTGATAGAATTCCTGCCTGTTGACTGACTGCCAAAGCTTCCAGATACTCGATTCGTTGTGTCAGGCTTTTGATTTGAGACTCGACCGGGTCAGGCAGCAGGTCACGCCGGTAGGGATCGGCAGGGCAGATCCGAATGCCATTTTGGGTGACAACACGTCCGGGCACTCCTACTACTGTACAGTCCTCGGGTACATTGTCGACCACAACCGCACCAGCACCGACTTTAGTTCGAGCACCAATTGTGATGTTGCCCAGTACTGAGGCTCCCACACCAATCACCACATGCTCCTCGATATTGGGATGTCGTTTACCACTGTCCTTCCCAGTACCACCAAGTGTTACTCCCTGGTATAAAACCACTTCATCTTTAACTATGGCAGTCTCTCCGATAATCACTCCCATACCATGGTCGATGAACACCCGACGGCCCAACTGAGCTCCGGGATGGATTTCTATGCCAGTGAAGAAGCGAGTGCATTGAGATAAAAAGCGGGCCAGACCACGCCGGCCGGCTCGCCAGAGCCAATGCTCGATGCGATGGGCACAGGTCGCATGAATGCCGGGGTAACACAGCAGGATAGCTATACCTGATGTCGCTGCCGGGTCACATTGCTTGACTTGTCTGATGTCTTCGCGTAGATACTTAAACATGTTTACACCTTGTTGGTTAAAAATGATGGGTTATATGTGGAGAAGCCCGCTTGGTCTGTATTACCGGAGTCAATGATGGTTGATTCCAGTAAAGCAACAGCGGTAGCTGCTATGCCTTCCCGGCGGCCAATCGCACCCAATCCCTCGGTTGTTGTGGCTTTGACGCCAACTGCTTCAGTAGTAATCAGCATTGCAGCCGCCAGGTTTTCTTGCATTTTCACACGATGCGGCGACAGCTTGGGCTGCTCGGCAAGAACCACGCAGTCAACGTCAACGATTTGAAACCCCGCCTCGGCTACCTTCTGAGTGACTTGCCTAAGCAGTTCCAATGAGTCGGCTTGTAGGTATCTCGGATCTGAATCTGGAAAATGTTCACCGAGATCTCCCAACCGAGCAGCGCCTAACAAGGCGTCTGCCACTGCATGTGTCAAAACATCGGCGTCCGAATGGCCTGCCAGGCCTGGTGTGTCTGGGAAATGCACTCCCCCAATCACCAGCGGTCGGGCCGCCGAGACTGGTGCAAAGGCATGCATGTCGTAGCCTATGCCAATCCGGAATGCCATTACTCA
Source organism: Coriobacteriales bacterium (assembly GCA_031286245.1). Lineage (GTDB taxonomy): Bacteria > Actinomycetota > Coriobacteriia > Coriobacteriales > UBA8131 > WQXZ01. Next base: position 2,278 of record JAITUO010000116.1, on the reverse strand, counting down.
TCTACCTTTAATCTATTCAGCACAATTGTCAAAGCAATATCCCCTTCTCTGCCATACGACGTAACAGCGCCGCCTCGATCGATGCCTGGTCTTCTGGTACGGTCAACTTAAAATTGTCTCGTGGGCCTTGTACCAGCATCATGCTGCCTTCGATACGCTCAACTAAGGATGAGTCGTCAGTTCCAACAAAACCTTCAGTCAAAGCAGACATATGCGCTTCGCGAATGATTGGAGCCCGAAAAACCTGAGGTGTCTGGGCAACCCACAACAAAGATCGATCCGGGGAACCTAATATCCTCAGACCGTTGACCAGCTTCAGGGTATCAATTGCCGGATATCCGACAACCACTCCGTCGATTTCCAGGTTACCACGTACTGTCGAGATGACATGGCTGATCAGCTCCGATGTAATCAAAGGCCGGGCACCATCGTGGATGGCGATCAACTCATAATCTTCCGGCACTTGATTGATGCCAGAGAATGAAGACTCCTGGCGAATAGCACCGGCTGCAGCCATGATGATAGGCGTAGAAAACTGAAAACAGTCAATGGCCTCGTACCGGTACTCCTCAATGCGCTCAGGCGGAGCGACGATCACTATCAGGCCGACATCAGCGACTGCATCAAAAGCCTCAGCACTCCAGGTCAGTATTGGTTTCCCAAGGATCCGTAAAAGCTGTTTGCCTTCTGGGTTTCCAAAACGCTCCCCACTACCGCCGGCAACTATCACAGCCGCTGTAGTGGGTTTCTCAGACACCGGCTCACGCAGCGCTGCCAGAGAGGCGGTCAGAGAGTCCATATCAATCTGCTCAGCGATTAATGACAGGCTGGTCGGCTCTAATACTGCCATCTGTGATGAACTGTTACTAGAATTAGTATCTGTTAGTGGTTCTGTCATCAATCGGTCCAAAACGTCGGTATATCCAAGCCCGGGACATCGATAATGCCTAGAAACGCCAAAGCAAAGATCACGTGAAGGAGAATTGTGACAAACAAGGCAATGATCCCAATCACCAGACCGGCGATCGCTGTCTGACGCAGACGGCTGTTCATACTGCGCACAGCAAAAATAATAGCTAAAATACTGCATACATAACCAGCCAACAGTACCAGACAGTCGAGAGGGACAGCTATCAGAGCTAAAACCAGGCTGGTTACAGCCTGGTTGGAACGATCGGCAACCGGCAGCTGCATTGGCAAGTTGGATTGGTTGGCCTGCTGCAGCAACAATGGTGTGCCTGAAGGATAGGCTTGATCTGTCAGTGGGGCAACATCAACTGGAACCACAGGCCATTTTGGGTTTATTAGGGCCTCTGGGTTGTTCTGCACATGGTCAGTCCACCGTCGGCCGTCCCAGTAACGGACATAATAATCACCTTCGATAGGGTCACGGTACCAACCAGCTGCAGGCACAGCCACCTGTCACTCCTCCTTACCAGTCACATTACGTCAGCGGATCCAGAAGCATCGGTCTACTCCACAAGCTAAAGCTATTCACCCGTGGATTATATCATTTGGCTTTGAGTATCAAGCCACTTCGGTTGCTAAAGGATTAGTGAGATCGTGAAAGCTTGATTGATCAGATCATTTCACAGGCTAGCTGGCTGTCCAGTTTGATTTTTTGCTGGACAGCCAATCGATATACAATCTGAAGAATTGTTTTATAAAAGAGACAGTAAAAACATCCCCAGGATTGAGCTGATTGTCCCGCCAATGACTGAGAGGATACCAAGGATCAGACCGGCCACAGCCATTCCCTTTTTCAAGCTCTTCATCGACATTGCACCCATGATGATCGCTACAATACCGCAGATCCAGCCGATGAAAGGTATAAAACAACCTCCTACCAGCCCGACAATACCTAAAACCAGGCCGACTATTGCCAAAGAGGAGTTGTCTTTAGCCGGTACAGGTTGAACGGTTTGATAAGCTCCCTGATAGTTTTTCTGTGCTCTCGGATCAGGAGTAGCTGTTGGATAAGTAGCTTGCCCCTGGTCATAGGTCGGTTCAGGAGCTGCCGTGAAAGCAGGCTCCTGGGAGATCATCACATTTGGGTTATCTTGAAACTGGTCTGTCCACTGGTTGCCGTCCCAGTAACGGATCTTTGTCTGGTCTCCTGAAGGATCAGGGTACCAACCTGCTGGTGTGCCTGACATGCGTTCTCCAATTCTCTTTAATACTGTGGCAGTTTTTTTTGGCTTGGTCAAACAATCTGCCTCGGCGCTGCCTCGTTATGTTATAGCCCGGTCAAACGATCTGCCTCGGCGCTGCCTGGACG
>JAITUO010000054.1 GCA_031286245.1 Coriobacteriales bacterium | reverse complement strand
ATGCTGAAGATCATCGCCCAGATCGGGTTTTTACCAAACCTGGACAGCTGTATTGTTTGTGGTATGCCACAGATCGTCAAGTCGGGCAACCTGCCTGTTGGCATAGCGAGTCATCAGATCGGCTTTTCTTATGCACAGGGCGGTATCATCTGCAATGCCTGCATGGGTTTATCCACAGATGAAAACCGCAGCGGAGCAGATACCTCACCAGTGGCTATGCTTAATGCAGACCTACTGGATTGGGTAGTAATTCTGATCAGGGGGCGCTTTGTCGAGCTGATGGCCTATGCTGACACAAGCCATCAGGTAATTGGGCGGCTGCTGCTGGCTTTTGCCCGCGATTGGATGCGGGCACAGGTTGCTCCCCGAAACCGTTCGCTCGACTTTTATATGGAACTACGGTAGACTTGAAAGGTTGTGTTTTGCCTTCTCGCTTAGCCTGTTGCAGACCACCGGCGCAGTGCCCAGCCAGAAGGCCTTTAACGAAAGGTGGTAAGTATGCCGCTGAGTAAAGAGAGAACAGCGGAGATCATCGCTGAGTACGGTAGTGACGAAAAAGACTCCGGATCAGCGAGTGTGCAGGTAGCTTTATTAACTGAGCGAATCCGCGATCTCACTGAACATCTCAAGATCCACAAGAAAGACCATCATACCCGGCGTGGGCTATTAATGCTGGTCGGGCGGCGTCGTCGTTTATTGACTTACATCAAGAAACGTGACGTCACCGAGTACCGCGAGTTGATTGCTCGACTCGGTATCCGTGATAACGTGTGATGGATGTGGGGAGCTCATCGGGCTCCCCACTGTCTACCTGGGGAAGAGCTGGCTTTGTCAGATTCAGATACGGCAGTTGAATAGACAGGCATCATCCCAGGCTGACCGGCCATGGGGGCCACATGAGGTACGAGAAGAAAGAAGAAACTATTAATGAGTAAGATTACTGAGACGTTTGAGCTGTATGGTAAGACCTACAGCCTGACCACAGGCGAGTTAGCCCGCCAAGCTACTGGCGCTGTTCTCGTCAGTCAGGGAGACACGACAATGCTGTTGACAGCGGTTGTCTCTGACGAGAGGAAAGACTACGATTTCTTTCCACTGACTGTTGATTTCCAGGAAAAGATGTATGCCGTCGGTAAGATCCCCGGCGGTTACCTGAAACGTGAGACACGCCCATCAGACAAAGGTACACTGACTGCCCGGATGATTGACCGCCCGATCCGTCCGTCTTTTCCAGACGGTTTTATGAATGAGGTGCATATCATCGCCACATCACTGGTTTGTGACCAGATCAATCAACCCGATATTATCTGCATCATGGCCGCATCGGCTGCTCTGATGGTTGGCGGAGTGCCATTTGATGGACCGATTGCTGGTGTTCGCATCGGACGTAACCGAATTACCGGTGAGTTCATCGTCAACCCAACCTTTGAGGAAGAGGCGAACTCGGATATTGAGCTGACACTGGCTGGCACTGCTGATTACATATCAATGGTCGAGGCTGGCGCCAAGGAAGTCTCTGAAGAGGACATGTTAGCCGCCATGGATTTTGGCCAGCAAGTGATCGGCGAATTCTGTGCGGCCCAGCAACGCTTTGTAGATCAAGTCCCCGTCGAACAGAAGGTATATGAGTTAGTTGAGCCAGTTGCGGGCTTGGCTGAGCGGGTTGCAATTCATTATTCAGCCATGTCGGAAGCCCTGCGGGATGTCGACAAACAATCCAGAGTCGCTAAAGTCGAGGCTCTGAAAGAATTGATTACTGCCAGCTTCAGTGATGAGGAGCGTGAAGAGTGGGGTGCAAGCCTGGCTGCTGAATTGAAGGAACTGGAAAAACAAGCCATGCGCAAAATGGTATTAGATACCGGAGAGCGTGTCGACGGTCGAGCAGTCGACGAGATCCGTCCGATTTCAGTGACTGCTGGTTTCCTGCCACGGACCCATGGTAGTGGGCTTTTCACCCGCGGTCAGACCCAGGTGTTGTCAATCGCAACCTTAGGTATGCTAAACGAATGGCAACGCCTTGATACTATCGACCCCCAACAGGGTAAGCGCTATATGCACCATTACAACTTCCCACCGTTCTCGACTGGTGAGACAGGCCGGCTGGGTGCCCCAAAACGCCGTGAAATCGGGCATGGCCGCCTGGCCGAGCGTGCCCTGGAGCCGGTACTGCCTAATGAAGCCGACTTCCCGTATTCAATCCGTGTCGTCTCTGAAGTATTGGAAAGCAATGGCTCAAGCTCAATGGCATCAGCCTGCGGCTCCTCACTGGCCCTGATGGATGCTGGTGTACCGATCAGCAGACCGGTTTCAGGTATCGCCATGGGCCTGATCAAAGAAGGCGAGCAAGTGGCCATCCTGTCCGATATCCAAGGCGTCGAAGACTTCTTAGGCGACATGGACTTCAAGGTCTGTGGTACCGAGCTGGGAATTACTTCACTGCAGATGGATAATAAGGCCAAGGGGTTGACTGTCGACATCTTAGCTGCGGCGCTGGCTCAAGCTAAGCAAGGCCGCGCTTTTATCCTCAATAAAATGTTGGAAGTCATCGACAAGCCACGTGCAGAATTGTCTGAGCATGCTCCGCGTATCATCTCAATACAAATTCCTGTGGATAAAATCCGTGATGTCATTGGCACGGGTGGCAAGGTTATTCGCGGCTTACAGGACGAAACCGGTGCAACGATTGAGATCACCGAAGACGGTACGGTTTACATCTCCTCTAAAGACACTGGTGGCGAAGAAGCTCGACGCCGCATTGAGATGATTGTCAAAGTACCTGAGATAGGGGAGGTCTATACCGGTAAAGTCGTCTCAATCCAGACCTTCGGTGCCTTCATCGAAATCCTGCCTGGCAAAGATGGATTGTTGCACATCAGCCGAGTTGCTGATGGACGGGTCGGAAAAGTCGAGGATGTTCTAAACATCGGTGATGAGGTGCGCGTAAAAATCCTCGAGATTGACGACAATGACAAGGTCTCCTTAGACCGTCTGGATAAACCTAAAGCCCCGGAGTCCAGTCGTGAGGGAAGTCGGGAAGGTGGCAGAGAAGGTTACCGTGACTCACGCAGCAGTCGACCGAATGGTTTTTCGCGCAGTGGTAGCAGCGGTGGTGATCGCAGCGGTAACTCTGAGCGGCGTCCCAGACGCCGGTAATAAATACACATGGCTCCGATGGCTGAACCATCGGAGCCATGATTTTGTGACAAGGTCTGTGCTCACTTACCAGAGGTTCATACTTGCTACCAGGGCTGCTAGCAAAGCCTCCCTTGTACCATCATCAGGCAGAAAGTCCAAAGCCTTAGCAGCCTCGGTCAGTCCTTCAGGGTAGGCGAAATCCACTTCCTTATCCAGATCTACAGCATTATTATCACTCATGGTTGCCTCCCTTCATCGATAATCCGCGGCGAATTCATTGACCGCTAACAAGTTCTCACGAGTCGCATCACAACGGTAAGACATCATTTTATCCTGGCTCAACACAAAACCAGGACCTAATTCTTCGACAAGTCGCCTGGCATAATCGACACATTCTTTGGGGCTGGCATACCCCAATAAACTGGTCGGCATGCCGCCAGATAACACGATATTTGGTAAGCGGCGGCGGAACTCGAAGATGTCATCCTGCTCGGGATGGATCATCAAGATGCCTTTTGGGATGTCTTCGAAGAACTCGGCAAACCTCAGCATAGCCGATTCGCAGAATACAAAGATCCGCAGGTTGTTGGCAACAGCGGTGTCAATGATCTTCTTGAAATATGGCCAGTGCAGCTCTTCAAACTGCTTCTGATTCAGCATACTGTGAGCGAAAAAGACCGATCCAAGGTGGCCGACAAACCCATTCTGGTCGACGTTTGGTGCATTACCCAGCATGGGGGCAATCTGCTGTTCAAACATCATATCCGAGACTTCTTTCATCAGGTCTTTGTGTTTTGCTACATCCAAGGCCAGCTCGCGCATACCGCGTAAGCCGATAAAAAAGGTCTCAATGGGGATAAAAGCAATCGTCGCCGGATTGATTGTCATCATCGCTCCGTAGTAGTTGAGCAGCTTGTCTGACATCTTACCGGCGTACTCGCCGAAAGCCATGAACTCCAGTACAGCATTGCGTAGTTCACCGATTGTCACCCCCGGCCTGGCCATACGTTTCAATTGCTTTGACCATTGAAACTCAGCGGTCCTGGTCAGGTATTCCATGTATTCTTCGCGATATAAGGTGGTGTTGTCATCGATCAACAGGGCTTCTCCAGAGTCATCGATATAATGCAATCCACCTCCGAGAGCAGCCGGTAGCCGCATTGGATTGCGGGTACCGATGTCCATATAAGCGTCGTACTGGTATATCTCGTGGAACTCAGAGTTGACCTTCTCCAAGATCTCATAATCATATAACGCCTCATGCAGGCTATAGCCAGCATCCAGGTACTTCCAGGTCCAGAACTTGCCGCTTGTAGGAATCCGCTCACCCTGCTTAAAAG
>JAITUO010000222.1 GCA_031286245.1 Coriobacteriales bacterium | reverse complement strand
TACCGGAGCCATTTGGCCCCAACAAGCCGAAGACTTCCCCAGCCTTGATTTCCAGGTTGAGGTTGTCCAAAGCCACCAGCTCACGATAACGTTTGACCAGGTTTTTCACTTCAACGGTGTTCACTTCATGCTCCTTTTTATCAACCTCTCGATGTTTCGTTTCACTGCTTTCTGATGCTTCTATTCTCCCTTTAATGCTGAACGCGCAGTAGTGAGTGGTGTCACCAATCCGGTAAAACCGGCATGACTTTTGTCATCAGGCTGACCTGTCGGAGTCAAGCAGCTTGGGCAATGGCTTACAATTGGCGCATGGAAAGGGTTTTAGATAAACTGATTGTCTTCGCGCTCAGTGCATTCATGGCTGGCATGCTGCCGTTTTCATTCTTACAATTGGCAGCGATCCTGACTGCAATCAGTATCAGTGCGCTTTATGATGCTGATACCCTGCCCTCTCTGCTGAGGACTGCGTTGGTGTATGCCTATTGTGGCCTGTGCTTTTGCTTGCCTGGTTTTCTGGCTTTCATCCCCTTGATCAGCTATGACTGCTTTCGGGCAGGCTATCATGTTAAAAACTTGAGCAATGAGATAAGACTGGTTTTGCGTCTAGCCTGGCTGGCCCCACTATTATGCGGATTATTCTGGCTGCAGCCTGTGACGGTATTCCTGCTTTTAATTCTCAGCAGCCTGGCCTGCCTGCGAGCCTGGCAATGCCAGCGGCAGACAGCGATATTGGCTGATTATCGACAACGCCGTGACGAACTGTCGGCTTTGTCACAGTCGCTGGAACTGAAGAACCGCGATCTGGAGGAACGCCAATCCTTGGAGTTGCGATTAGCTACGCTTGCAGAACGCAGCCGTATTGCCCGCGAGATCCATGACAATGTCGGGCATCTGCTAACTCGATCAATGTTGCAAGTCGAGGCGATGCAAGTGCTGCATACTGGAGATGACGAACCGGCAGACCAACTGGCTGGAGTCAGCGACACATTACGCGAAGCTTACGAGGCTGTCCGACATAGTGTCCATAGCCTGCATGAAGACTCCTTCGAGTTGCAGGTGCAATTGATGGCTTTGGTTCAAGAGACCGAAAGCCTGTCACGCAACAGCGCCGGCCTCGATGCTTCATTAAAAATCACCCTGGATTATGACCTGGACAGCGACTCGCCACCACAGGCGATCAGTTATTCGCTTCTGGCAATTGTCCGCGAGTCATTGTCCAACACCCTTAAACACAGTGACGCCACAACGGTCACGGTGTCAGTGCTAGAATTCCCTGGGTTGTACCAGTTAACCATCCATGACAATGGCAGCACCGAGCCCAGCAAGGCAGCCATCAATTCGGGCGGAATTGGCCTGGCCAACATGGAGGAGCGCACTCGCGCCTTGGGCGGCGTGTTTTATACCAGTTGGGATAAAGGCTTCAAAGTCTTTGCTTCGATCCCGAAAAAGACTGTAGAAAAAGCGTAGCTTTGGTTTAACGAGTTACTGATAGCAGTGCTCAAATTCAACAGAGAGGGATTCTTGGATGGACAAAACCAATTCGACAGACAGTCCAGACCAATCAGCGACGATTATCAAGCTGGTTGTAATCGATGACGACCTGCTGGTCTGCGATTCTTTACGCACCATCTTAGGCGCCCAGCCCGATATCGAAGTTGCCGCAATTGGCAGCAATGGCAGCGAAGCAATCGAGCTGTACCGCACCCACCAGCCGGATATCCTGCTGACCGATATCCAGATGCCTGGCCACAGTGGACTGGACGCCGCCGAAACCATCCTTTCACAATGGCCCAACGCCCGCATCGTGTTGCTGACAACTTTCTCAGACGATGAGTACATCGTCAAAGCCTTGACATTGGGAGCAAAAGGTTACCTGATTAAAAAAGACGTTGCCACCATCGCCCCAGCTCTGCGTCTGGTGATGTCTGGACAAAGCGTTTTAGGCAACGAAGTGCTTGGCCGCATGGATAAACTCATGCATGTGGAGAAGCCCGGGGCTTCTCCACATGATAGTGTACAATTCGCTGCAGAAAGCCCTTTGGCGATGTTAACAAGTCGTGAATTTGAGGTCACTGAACTGGTCGCTCGTGGCTTGGATAACAAAGAGATCGCCGCGACGCTATACATCAGTGAGGGCACCGCACGCAATCTGATCAGTGCCATCCTGCAAAAACTGGATTTGAAAAACCGCACTCAGCTCGCAGTGCTGTATTATCGCGAGATTTAGTTCGCCTGTTAGAAAAGTGGAGATTAGATGACTGAATACCGTTTTGCTATAGCTTCAGATATCGATACATTGGTCAACCTGCGCCTGGACTGTGAGCGGGCCGACCATGATGGCTTGCCAGTAAATGAGGAATTTTCACTGGCAAAGCGTTATCGCGATTACTTGAACCGTCATTTGGGTGACCGGTTTTATGTTTATGTCGCCTGTCAGGATGGGCAAGTGATAGCTACCGCTTCGCTGCTATTGACTGATAGGCCAATGGGGCATCGCTGGTTAAGCAATCGACATGCTTTGTTGCTGCATGTCTATACGGTTCCTGCATTCCGCCGTCAAGGCCATGCGCAGCGGCTTTGCGAATTGGCTGTGGAGCTAGCTATAACAGAAGGAGCTGCTGTAGTTGACTTGGAAGCCACCGGTCAGGGACGAATCATCTACAGCAAAATAGGCTTTGCTATCAAAGATGATGGTTGTATCCGAATGGAACTCCCGCTTTTACCTGTTAACAACTAGATTCACCAGTTTGATCCACATATTAGGATGGTTGCTGCTACCAACCCGCTTCCAATAACATCAGCCACAATCAACAGGCTTGTAGAAGGCTATAACAGTTTTCTCGAAATTGAGTAGTGCACGTTTTGCTAAAAAACACGCGCTGTGTGCGCATATTCGGAAGAATAATGTCGAGAGCATGTGAAATTCCTCTGGAATTCTATCGTATTTAACCGAATTCGACATAATGAGAGTGCACAGCGCGTGTTTTTTAGCAAAACGCACCATGTTCAACTAGACCGGCTTGATCTGCTAAACCAACTAAGCCGGCTAAACCGGCTTTATTTGGTGATCAATTAGCCCGGCTTGATCAGGACTACCACAATCTGGCGAAGGCCTGCCGGATTCTCTCAGTGATCGAGCTGCTGGTACTGTTGATTGGAATATTTGTCGCTGTGTACGATGTGCTGACAGGTTCTTGCGATTGGCTGATCGGAATAAACCCGAACTCATCCACAATTAAAAAGGCTTTGCCAAGTCCGGCGGCTTGCTGTACTGCTGACAAAACCTGTGGCTCGACCAAGACTCTGACACCTAAGGTTGTCGCCAAATCCTGGCAAAGTGTGCTGGTGGCAGTATAAACCTCATCGGTACTGGCGAGTAATTGGCCGTCTTGCGCCAGCCAGACATCACCTGCCAGGAGCTGACCAGCTGAGTAGATGCCAGTTACTCGACCTTGCTTGATACACAGGTCGCTAGTGTTGAGTTGGGGTGCTGGCTGCACTTCCTCTAACGAGAGCCGCACTTCTGCTGCTGGGTCAATGCTTAGAACCAGAACTGCTTCGGTGCTGGTTTCCAGCATATTCAGCATCGCCCATTCCAAGCGCTCGTGGATCCAACCGATCAATGCCTCGGTCAGACCCAGCCGATTCAAAGCTCGCATATGGCGCTGGCGCAGGGGCAACACGCCCTCATGGATCCGCCAGCGTAAAGTGATCGGAGATGCCATTAGATTATGGTTTACCGCTCAGTGCGATGCCTTTGCTTTTGGCCATCAGTGTCTGAAATGGCGAGTTCCGGTGAATACAACAGCAATGCCAGCTGCATTGGCTGCTGCTAAGACCTCTTCATCTCGTACTGATCCCCCTGGCTGAATGACGGCTTTGATACCGGCTGCTGCCAAGACCTCCATAGAATCGGCGAATGGCATGAAGGCGTCAGATGCTGCCACTGCTCCGTTGGCTGCCTCTCCAGCTTGTTCGACAGCGATGCGGGCCGAGTTGACGCGGTTGGGTTGTCCGGCGCCAATGCCAATTGTGCAATGGTCACGGACGATCACAATTGCATTGCTTTTGACACTCTTGCAGCATTTCCAGGCAAAGAGCAACTGCTCGGTCTCTGATGCTGTAGGCTGGCGCTCTGATGCAACCACATAGGTAGAGTGATCAACTTCAATAGCATCGGCTTGCATGGCTAGAATACCGCCTTCGATGCTTCGGTAATCAGTCTGCCAGCCAACCGGATTCATCGCAGCAGTTTCGAGGACACGGATGGCAGGTTTCTCAATTAGCAACTCGGCAGCAGCTTGAGTGATGCCCGGAGCGATCAAAGCTTCGACGAACTGCCCATTAGCATAGATTGCCTCGACCAACGAGGTATTGACCGGGCGGTTAAAAGCCATCACACCACCAAAGGCGCTGACTGGATCGACATCATGAGCCTGCTGGTAGGCTGTTACCAGATCGGCATGCTGAGCTATGCCACAGGGCGTCAGATGTTTGACGATGACAACTGTCGGTTCTGTAAACTCACGGACCGCCGCCCAGGCAGCATCCAGGTCGAGATAGTTGTTATAGGACAAAGATTTTCCCTGTAGCAGCGTTGCGTATGCCAGGGTATCATCCCGCTTGACTCCGGCAGGCAGGCTGCCTTCGGGAAATGGCAGACGGTAGAAAGCAGCGTCTTGATGAGGGTTTTCTCCATATCTTAAAGATGCTTCTCTAGACATATCTAAAACCAGGGTCGAAGGAAAGACCTGATTATCCTCAGCATTGTGAGCTGATACTGTCTTGCGTGGTTCAACCTGTTCAGTCAACCATTTGAAAATGGCCTCGTCGTATGTGCCGGTCAGACCAAAGGCTTTTTTTGCGAGATTCTGGCGGGTGGCATAACTGGTCGCACCGTTGTTAGTCCGCAATTCCTGGAGGATTGCCTGGTACTGCGAGGGAGAGGTAACGACAGTCACCGAGTCATGGTTTTTCGCTGCTGAGCGGATCATCGCCGGTCCGCCGATATCGATGTTCTCGATCGCTTCGGCGTAACTGACGCCAACTGTGGCTATCGTTGCCGCGAAAGCATAGAGGTTGACTACCACCATGTCGATCAACACTATTCCATGCTCTTCGGCAGCAGCCAGATGCTCTTTGACATCACGACGGGCGAGCAGGGCTCCATGCACCCGGGGATGCAAGGTCTTGACACGTCCACCCATCATTTCCGGGTAGCCAGTGACCGTCTCGACTGGCGTTACAGTTACACCGGCATCAGCCAGCACCTTGGCTGTTCCGCCGGTCGAAATGATTTCGATACCGAATTCGTTGACCAGGGCGCGAGCAAACTCAACCACTCCGGTCTTGTCAGTAACCGATATCAAGGCGCGCTTGATTGGCAGGTTGATTGGCAGTTCTGGCGGCTGGTTTGGCGGCGGGTAGGTTGATGGTGTGACGATCGACGCTTGGTCAGTTGGTTGTTCTGGCGGCTGGTTTGGTGGTTGGTCTGACGACTGGTCGACCTGTTGATCATCTGGCTGATGTTGGTCATCTGGCTGATGTTGATCATCTGGCTGATGCGCTTGCATTTTTTTCTCCCCTGGTGAAGTGTCTCGAAAAAGTCTAGGAGGAATCATAGCAGAGTGTAGCCAAGCAAAGGCTAAACCCGAGTATTCTTTCCGTTGCAGGGTATATGGCTTCAGTCTTTGCTGTGATTTGTAATAGCCGAGGTTTCGTTGGACAAGATAGTTTGCTTTGAAATCTGCTTGGCAACTAGCACTACTCAAGTTACTCGTAGTAAGCACTACACAATAATTACGACTTGCAGATTCTGAGATTTGCAAGCATCAATTGGAAAGCTTGGCAGAATATACGAAATTTTACCCTTTTTCGTATAATTCCAGTGGATACATCTGTTTCATGTGTTATGATTACTATATGTATCTTTTGATATTGCATATCATCAATTATGAAGTCTGTTAATCATGAGGAGATAGGAGAACGTATGTGAAATAAAGTGATGTTGATATTAGTACTAGAACAGGAATGCTGATGAAATAAAGCTCATCAACTATCAGAGAAGTACTACCAAATTCAAGGAGGAGAGATGTTAACAAGTTTATCGAGAAGAGATTTTGTTAAAACTACGATTCTTTGTGCTTCTGTACTTTCTGCGCCTTCACTAGCTTTGGCTAGCTCGGTTAACGAAGGAGATACAAATACTTACTCTAGCTTTTTCGCAGAAAACAATAATCTCTCAGATGAAGAAATACTCCAGCGTTTCAAAATAATAAATGAAAAATATGTTCCATTTGAACCATTGAGTGAATCGGATGCAGACTTTGTTAGAAAATATGCTACAAATGCAAACCAGCAACCTCGAACTGGAACAAACTTCGATAAGACTGTTACAAAATTTGGCACTACTATTAATTATTCAGGCTATATTTACCACGAGAATACAAGTGCTGTGTTAGAAAAAATCTATGGCGGTGACGTAGTTGCTCAGAGAACAGCTGGATTAACCCCGACGTCAATGACTGCTTATGTTCATTGCACTGCATATGGCGTAGGATCAAATGATTCAATATTCATCGTCCATGATGGTACTATGTCATACAATGTCAAGGATACTAATACGCTGAGAATGAGCATGTCGCGAGACTTTTTTGGCTTTATATTGTTTTACCACCTGTGTACATATCTTGATGTATCTACCTCACAGGGTAGCTTTACAATCTCTTTCTAAAGAGTAGCATTGACTGCGCTGAGGATATCCGGTTTTGGTACTCACGAAATTCTGCTTCTATTATTTGTACTATTTGTACTAGCCGGTATTGTTATTTTCATAGTAATGAGAAATAAACATAAGTAATCCAACAACAGGCCTGTTTATCTCAAAACAGGCCTGTTGTTTACGACAATAGTCTATTCCAGAACAAAATCATGGTCATAATAGTTCTTAGTGCTCCAGACCGGCTTACCAAATCATTTCAATCATTTATAACGATTGTTTTCCTTAGGCTTTTTTATGCAAATACTCATCAGCCGCTAATGCCGCAATCTGCCCTTCTCCTACAGCTTTAGCAATCTGGAAAGGTTTGCCGATACAATCGCCCGCAGCATAGATACCGGAAACTCCGGTGGACATGTCATTACCGACTTTTATGAAACCATCTAGCAACTCGATTCCGTTGATCAGAGCATTTGGTGCGATGGTTGGCCGTAGGATGAAGATGCCCTGACATTCGATGATTTCCTGATCTGAGTCTGTACGGGTGTTTTCTCTTGATGGTACGCGATAACTGACAGACGTCATGCCCAAAGCATCACCGATAATCCCGGTAATCCGACCGATATGCACGTCGATACTGGCAACCAGGCCTTCTGGTGCTACTGGAGCAATGTAGGCGACATCACACCCGATGTCTGCCAGGAAGTTTGCTTCAATGACTGCTTCATCATGCAGCCCATAGACAATCACTCGCCTCCCGCGGTATAACATGCCGTCACAGGTGGCGCAATAACTCACACCGCGTCCCAGGTATTCCATTTCTCCTGGTAAAGGTTTGGCTTTTTGGGCTCCCAGCGCAAGTATCAATGCTCGCGCCTCATAGATGTCGTCTCCAGTTGTCAATGAAAAAGCCTGACCAACAGTCATAGCGGAGATAACTCGATCATTAACTAACTCGACTCCAGACATAACCGCCTGCTCTGTCATCACAGTTAAAAGGTCAAGACCACTGACGGCAGGCATGCCAGGGTAATTATCGATTTGTTGGGCCTTGGCCAAAGGTGAATTGTTAGCTGGGTTGGAAACCAGCAGTACCGATTTATCTCGAGCTCGGGCTGTCATGGCTGCTGACAGTCCGGCTGGTCCGGCTCCGACAATGGCGATATCGTACATGCAATTCCTCCCCTCACACACTGCTAATGCATTACCTGTAACTATGTGCCTCAATCCCCCACTCTACGATCCGTGTATATAAATCACCAGCTTCAATACCAGCATGCCTGGCTGAGTCAGGCAGCAGCGACAAACTAGTCATCCCGGGAATGGTGTTAGTCTCGATGATCCAGGCTGTACCTAAGGCATCAACGATAAAATCACTGCGTGACATCCCCATGCACCCGAGCACCTGATGGGCTTTCAACGCCTGCTCCTGAACATACTCAAGTAAACTGGGAGACAAACGAGCAGGAATGATATGGTTTGATCCACCTTCAGAATACTTTGCTTCGTAATCGTAGAAGTCTGAAACCACCGGCACGATTTCAATGACTGGCAATGCTATCAGTTCGTCATTGCCAATAACAGGAACCGTGACTTCCACACCGGCTATGAAGCGCTCGACGAGAATCGATCGGCTGTATTTGAAACCGAGGTCCAAGGCCCAAGCCAGGTCAGTCATGTCGCGCACGATCGAGATACCCAACGAAGAGCCCTCATCAGTCGGCTTCACCACACAAGGCAGGCCGTAGCGGGTAACGAAATCCTGAGCAGCCTGCAGCCCGATCATGGTGTGGGTGATCTGCACACAATCCGGCGCCTGAATGCCTGCGTTGCGATAAAAAACCTTGCTCTGGCACTTGTCCATCGCCAGCGAACTGGCCAAAACTCCACTGCCGGTATATGGCAGGCGAAGCAACTCCAACAGCCCTTGTATACGACCGTCTTCTCCGTCGCGACCGTGCAGGGCAATGAAGACAACATCAGGTTGAATCTCTATTAGCGTGTGGATAAACCCGGGGTCGATGGTGTCGATGATCTCGACCTGATGCCCGGCATCAGTGAGAGCTTGGGCAGCGTTTTGTCCACTGGCAAGTGATACTTCACGCTCACCGGAAGTTCCCCCAGCCAACAGAGCGATACGGCGGCGTGGAGTGACAGGAGTTTGGACAGCTGGAGCTGGGGTTTTACTGGTTGATGGTGCTGAAGCTGAAGGTAAGGAAGCTGGGGGCACTTGGGTTTGGTAGGCAGATGGAGCTGGGGGTGATTGGGTCTCATCCACAGGCTGCTCTTCTGCTTCTGGCTCAAGGTCAGATGCTGTTTCTTGCTCTGGCTCTGCTTCTACATTCGGGTCGGCCTCAACTTCAACCTCGGACTCTAACTCTGCTTCATCTTCCGGGTCAGTATCAACTTCTACCTCGGACTTTAACTCTGCTTCTGCATTCGGGTCGGCTTCAGCGTTGTCATACAAATTTGAGATCATTTCTTACCCTCCATGACCAAATCAGTTTTCAGGTAACGATTGTAGAAGAGAGACACTACAATGAGAAGCAAGAACCTGCGAATGTAGCCTTGATGCTATTTTGGACCGATCCTTATCACAAGTTAGGGGCAGAATTGACAAACGCCAAACAGACCACTGCTAAAGGCACGCCTGAAGACACAGCGAATGCCAAACAGACCACTGCGAAATCCGTACTCGGGACTGCTGCGAAATCCGTGCCCGAGGTAATAGGAATCAAACGTTACGGCATCGAAGAGCTACAAGACCTGGTCACCTCTTATGGCCAACCTGCATACCGGGCAGAACAACTAATCGAATGGTTGTATTGTCGCTGGGTATCTGAGTATTCGGAAATGAGCAACTTACCTAAAGCGCTACGTGACGCTTTGTCCAGCGAGCACCCGCTTACCAAGCCTGAAGTTGTTGAACGGCAGGTATCTACCGACGGTACCCGAAAGTATCTGCTTAAGCTAGCAGATGAAACTTTTGTCGAAACAGTCGGCATCCCCGAAAACCAACGATTGACAGTCTGTTTTTCCACTCAGGTCGGCTGTGGCATGGGATGCAGTTTCTGTGCTACTGGGCACTTAGGTCTGATCCGCCAACTGTCACCGGGCGAGATGGTTGACCAACTGCTGGTCGTGGCAGCAGACTTTGACCTACGGGTCTCAAATGCTGTAGCAATGGGTGAAGGAGAGCCGTTTGCCAATTACACAGCTACCATGGCTGCTTTGCGATTGATGAACCATAGCAAGGGATTGAACATCGGAGCACGTCATCTGACGGTCTCGACCAGTGGGATCATTCCCGGAATCAAATCTCTCGCCAAAGAACCAGAACAGTTCCGCCTGGCTGTCTCTCTGCACTCTGCCCGCCAAGTGACCCGTGATGTCTTGATGCCGGGATTAGCTGTTTATCGGCTACCTGCTCTGCGACAATCACTGCTCGACTACTGCCAAGACAGTGGTCGTCGTGTAACTTTGGAATACACCTTGATTGAGGGAATCAACGACTCCGAAGCAGAAATCAAAGCGTTGATCAAGTTCACAGAAGGCATCAACTGCCATATTAATTTGATCTGCCTGAATCCTACCGAGCAAGTCGACCTGGAGGTTTTCAAGCCGCCCTCTAGTAGGCAAGCACAGACTATCTGTGTACAACTGCAGGCTGCAGGCATTGAGACTACATTGCGCCGCTCTCGTGGAGTTGACATTAATAGTGCTTGTGGTCAATTGGCTGGGAGTAGTCTTTGACAGGTAGTGACATTTATCTCTATTCACACCATCGCTTGCTCACACTACACTGCCATTGCCCTTGCTATGTATGGCCACTGCCAGCTTGTCAGCACTTTTATGGTATTTATAGTCTCTATACAATTAAAATTCAAGAGTTTTAGCTTCTATTGCTTGACATCTACACGGTTGTATGTTTGAATAGCCTTCAAAACAGGCAAATCCTGGAAATTCCCGAGTTTCTGGCCAAAAAAGGCCCTCATGTATGGCTGTTTAACCTAAAATGCCAGATCTGGTTTTCTCCACAATTTAAAAGTGCTGGTAGATGAGTTGAGACAAAATTCCATAGGTGTGAAACCGATAGAGAACTATACATGAGGGCTCTTTTTGGCCAAAAACTCCGAAATTCCCAGGATTTGGTTGAAAAAGCATGGAAATCACCCAAGCAATCGCAAAACTCTACACCCCAGGCATCGCCCGGGGCTCCACCTAGACTCTAATTGCTGAAATGGCGGAGCAGAGGCGGTCGGCGAATCGTGACAATGTCTCGGAATCATTGTCCGCCAGATGAACGTGCAGGGCTCGGCGTCCCCGCTTTGCCAGGGCTGTGAAATCAGCACGCGCCTGCACTGCGGCCAAAGCTCCCAGAGTCAGGTCTTCGCCGGGAATCGCCAGGTCGTCTCGTTCGTCGGACGAAAGCACCAAAAACACCCCGTTGTCCGGGCCACCCTTGTGCAACTGCCCAGTGGAATGCAAGTAGCGCGGACCGATCTCCAGACAGGACACAACGCCCAGCCGCGATGCAATTCGATTACGCATACGCTCTAAAGCTTCACGCCGGCCATAACCGCGAAACGGCAAAAAGGCGTTCAACGCAAAATAATCACCCGGTTTGAGCGAAGCCAGTAAGCTGCGCAAGAGACAATCCAGGCTTGGCGAATCGCTTTCTTCCTCCAAGCTGGTAGCGGCGACATTTGACAGACTCAGTCCATAGACAAAACTGTCCAGGGGTGGAAATTGGCGGTACTCCTTGATAGTCGGTTCTTTCGCGCCAGCCAGCAGACCCTTGGTAATCGACTTGGTCAGTTCCACATCGGGCTGATCAAACGGAAAAACACCCATCAGAATGCTCAAAAAAACCGTTGCATACTCCCAAACGACAAAACGCGAAAATGCCTGAATCGGATCATTGATGGTGTGATGCATCTGCGGAATGGAGTCATCGATATTAGCAATCGACTCTGCAAAACCTTCGACTTCTCCTACTGCATAAGTGATCACACTGCGGTCAGCACGAGGTTCCGCCAAGATACTGGCATCAATTTCAATATTGGGGAGAATACCGGTGCTACCCTTGCCGAGAGACTCTGCAACCATCTGTTCAACCCAGAGTCCAAAGACCTGTCCGGAAGGTGGCATAACCAGCGAGAACTTGTCTCGTCCTTGCAGGTAGCTGGTGTAGAGGAAGCATGCCAGTTGGATGGCAGGATTGTCAGGCGAGTCGGTCGTACAAGCCACCTCTGTCAGAGCAGCGCCCGCCAGAGCCTCGTTGATATCGATTCCCACCAAAGCAGCTGGAAACAGGGCTGAGACTGACAGAGCAGTGAAACGTCCTCCCACTCCTTCCAGGCAAGGCAATACCAGCCGATAATGACGCTCAGCCGCCAGTTCGGCCAATCCACTGGCTGGTTCTGTTATCGCAACGAAACGACGGGCGGCTCGAGTGCTTCCCAGATGCCCGGCTACATAAGCCCAGACGACTTTTTCCAGCATTAAAGGCTCGATGGTCGAACCGGACTTGCTGGAGACAATATAGATAGTCTTAGCAGGATCAGAGGAGCCCAAAATGTGATTAACAAAAACTGGTGACAGAGAGTCCATGGTACGAAAAGCCACGTTTTGCTGGCCAGCGTTGGCGACCTCATGCAGTTTGGTGATGGTCATCGAAGCCTGTGAGGAACCTCCCTGACCGATTAATACGACAGCTTCCAAGCCTTCTGAGACGATATTCTTCGCCAGGTCATTGATCTCTTTCAACGGCATCGGCGGCTCAGAAGCCAGATGGATCCAGCCCAGGCGGCTTACAGCTTGTGCCTGGATGTCAGGGTACAGCCCGAAAAGTGACGGATCACCTTCGCCCAGTCGTGAAGCTGCCTTCAGCGACAAAAGGCGCTGAAGGCAGTCATTGTTGTTATGGCCTTCGCTGGTCATTGTGTTAGCCTCGGTTTGTTTGGCTCCAATTCCCGTACGAGTTTATTCCGCTGGCGCTTCCTCGTTTACAGGCTCTTCGCTTGCTTCTGCAACAGGTTCTTCAGGTTCCTCTACCGTCTCTAGTATCTCGGCCACGGGTTCATCCCCATTAGTATCTTCGGCGTCCGCGGTCAGCGATTCGGCGTCTTCCGCGTCGGCGTCCAGTACCTCGGCATCTTCCGCGTCGGCGGCCAATACTTCGGCATCTTCCGCGGCCAGCTCCTCCAGCTCTTCGGCACTCAAGACTTCGTCGTCAGCGAACACCCTAGCTCCGGCGGCACCGGCTTCATCGGCATCCAACACTTCGGCATCCAACATCTCATCGGTTCCCAGAACCTCATCGGCATCCAACACCTCGGCCTGTGCCCGGCGACTGCGTAATCCCCGGCGACGCACAGGAGCTGCTCCTTCGTCTGCCTCCGCTTTCTTCTTCTTGACGACCGGCTCTTGGACAAGCTCCATAATCACCACGGTGGCATCGTCGCCCCGTCGTTTACCGAGCTTGAA
>JAITUO010000081.1 GCA_031286245.1 Coriobacteriales bacterium | reverse complement strand
ATGCCGCGAGTTGGAATGCCAGCCGGGGGATCTCCTGGAATATGTCGATGATGCTTGATCCAGGGAACAGACTCTTAAAGCTGGCTAGATACTTCATCTCAATATATCCATGAGCGGATATCCGTGAGCAGAAAAATGACTTGAGTCAACTCGGAGGAATGGAGTAACGATGGAAAACCCGGTTAGGGCGTCTGACCTTCAGACGAATGGTGATGATTACTCAGAAAGCGTAGATTCCAGCTGGCCCGAGCTACCGGCTATTGACCAGTTACAGCCTGATCCACCGCTTCCGGCTACTGACCAGTTACAGCTTGATCCACCGCTACCAGCTACTGACCAGTTACAGCTTGATCCACCACTTCCAGGCAGCATGATGGAGATGCCCTTTACCCTGGCAGATTGGTTGCTGGCTCTGTCTTTTGTCATAACTGGCTTTTTTTTTTTTTTGTTCTCCGTATTTAACTCTGCCAGAGCAGGGCTTGGTATATCACTGTTTTTTCTGCTGCCGCTGACCAGCACGCTGGCTTACCTGCTATATCGAAAGATAAGGTTGAATCTGGCTGCCTGGGCCTTGTTTGCCCTGGCTGTGGTCGGAGCAATACCTTTTGTCGCTTTTGGTGGCACAGCGATTCATTTATTAGCCTTCATATTTGAGTGCTCATTATGCCTGCTTTGGCTAGTCTACAGTTGCCGTACCTTGATTGCCCGGCCTTTATCCTGGCTTTTGGCTTTTGATGTGGTTAACCAATACTTCATCGTACCTTTTATTAATCTGGGGATGGTCTTTCGTCGGATCTACTCGCGACGACAGAAACACCAGGCTTGGATCAGTGCTCTGGTAGTAGTCGCCGCTTTGTTGGTCAGTTTGCCATTGCTATCAGTAGTCTTAATACTGCTCAGCAGTTCTGATGCGCGGTTCGAAGTTTTATTAACCCAGATCAGTAATATGATCGACATGGATACCTTAGTCAATTGGTGCATTAACTTAGTGTTAGGCTTACCGCTGGCAATCTATCTGTTCTCTGCAACTATCGGTAATGCTACCCGGCGGTATACCGATTTATTACCTAAAGACACATTGCTAAGAGGGTTCTCCTGGATCCATGCTATACCTCGATTTGCTGTATTCCTACCGCTGTTTCTATTCATCCTCATCTATGTTGCCTATTTTGCTGTCATGAGTGCCTACCTGTTCGCTGGTTTGGGCGGAGAGCTGCCGGCTGGGTTCACATATGCAGAGTATGCCCGACGAGGTTTCTTTGAGTTGTTTATCGTGGCATCAATCAACGCAATGATCATCGGAGTTATCTGGTCGCTGGCAAAAAGACAGGCAGGGAATCACCCGAAATTGATGCGAGCGCTTACCGCTGTGCTCTGTTTACTGACTGAACTGCTGTTGGTCACTGCTGCTTCGAAAATGTACCTTTATGTCAGAGTTTATGGTTTTACCTTACTGAGGTTTTATACCAGCTGGTTCATGATAGCTTTGGCGGTCGCCTTTTTGCTGGTATTGGTCTGGTGTTTGAAACCTTATAATGCTGCCCGCCCGATAATTGCGCTGTTCATAGGTGCCTTTTTGGCTCTAACACTGGTCTTCCCAGCGGCTCGAATCGCAAATTTCAACACTCAGCGATACCTGTCACAGGTTAGCACGCTGATGGATGTCAGTGAACTTGAGTCGTATGGGACAGCATCATTGCCTGCTTTACAGAAGTTGAAAGACCAGGCGCCCGACCCGATAGTACGCAGCGAAGCTCAATCGGCTATTAACAAGATCCTCTATGGGCCGCAAGCAGAACGTCAGCGACAATTCGGTTGGTACGGCTGGAATTTCTACGCGAGCTATGTAGGTATGTATGATTAGGAAATCCAGATAGTCAGTCCAACTTGACCAATAGCTCTTGATCCGAGCCCTGGCATGGGTGATAAGACGGTGAAACCTGCTTGCTGTTCAGTCAGTCAGTGCTGGTTTGGAGCTCTTAGCGTAAACAACTGGATTCTTAACCTAACAGGCTCCTTTACTTGACTTCTATGCGGCTGTATAGCTTGTATAGCTTATAAAGTAGCAATCCTGGGAATTTCGGAGTTTCTGGCCAAAAAGTGCCCTCATGTATGGCTGTTTGGCCTAAAATGCGAGATCTGGTTTTCTCCACAATTTAAAAGTGCTGGTAGATGCGTTGAGACAAAAATCCATAGGTGTGAAATCGATAGAGAACTATACATAGGGGCGAGTTTTGGCCAGAAACTCCGAAATTCCCAGGATTTGCCAATATCAAGCATACAGTCACCGGCCTCGCTCTCAGCTGCTGAGCTGCCTGACGAAAACTCCAGGGTGTTGTGGGATACTATTAATATGGAGGAAACACTACATATCCCTGCCTTGGACTCAGCCAACCTGGCACAGGTGGTCGCTCAGGCTCTAACGCGAATATCATCCGAAATGCGTCCAGACGTGCTGGCAGCATTACAAGTTGCGTTGGAAAAAGAGAGTCAGCCACGTGCACGCCAGGTTTTAGGTATGTTGATTGAAAATGCGGAATTGGCTGCAGCTAAACGGCTGCCACTTTGCCAGGACACGGGTTCAGTCTGGGTGCTTTTAGAACTGGGTCGGTCCGTGAATAGTGGTCGCCCTTTAGCGGCACCTTCTGATTTGTTCTCACAAGTCGACTCGACTATCCGCTGGGTGTGGCGAGAGCACCGACTGCGTGCCAGCCTGCTGGAGGATGCTTTACTGGATCGTACCAACAGCAGAGACAATACCCCGGCATTTACTGAGATCAGTCTGAAGCCCGAAATGCTGGGAGCTCGCTTGACAGTGATGTTGAAAGGCGGCGGATCAGACAATGCTTCAATGCTGGCGATGCTGACTCCAGGTGAAGGTTGGTTGGCCATTCACCAGTTGGTGATCAACCATGTACTGTCCAAAGCAGCAAATGCCTGTCCGCCCCTGGTGATCGGAGTTGGGGTTGGGACGACTTTTGACAAAGTCGCTGGTCTGGCCAAACAGGCAATGCTTCGGCCGATCGGAGCAGCCAACCCGGATGCTCGATTGGCACAGATGGAGCAAACCTTGATGGCAGAGATCAATTCATCTGGAATTGGGCCTGGCGGTCTGGGCGGAGAGACTACGGCTTTAGCAGTCAGTATCAAGACTGCACCGTGCCATATTGCCAGCTTACCGGTGGCAATCTGCCTGGGTTGTGTGGCTACCCGGGCAGTGAGCTTTCAATTAACAGGGGAGTGGATGTGATGACTGTGTCAGTCATCCAGTTAGCCTTGCCGACCAGCAAGCAAATCCTTACTACCCTAGAGGTCGGCCAGGAGTTGAGGTTGTCTGGAGACATCTACACTATGCGTGATGCCGGGCATATTCGTTGTCTGGACTTGCTTGAGCAGGCGGGACAGTTGCCCTTTAATCTAGCTGGCCAGGCATTATTCTATGCCGGACCGACACCAGCATTAGCCAGCCAGCCATTTGGAGCGATTGGCCCGACGACTGCAGCACGCATGGATGTCGCCGCTGTTCGTTTATACCGTGCTGGGATCCAGGCCACACTCGGTAAAGGCAGACGATCAGCAGCTGTCGAGCAAGCCTGCCGCGAGTGCCTGTCAGTCTATCTGGTTACAGTCGGAGGGGCAGCAGCGCTGTTGGCTCGCCATGTCGTTTCATCAGAGTTGGTCGCCTGGCCGGATTTGGGCAGCGAAGCGTTGTACCGTCTCAAGTTGCAGGACTTCCCAGCCTGGGTAGCCATCGACACAACAGGGAGGCAGTTATGACCAGTACCGCTGCTTCTACAGATACCGGCATCACAACCGGGCGGCAGTTATGACCAATACCGCTGCCTCTACTGCTACCGGTATCTTTCTCCCCTTCGAAGGCGGACCA
>JAITUO010000219.1 GCA_031286245.1 Coriobacteriales bacterium | reverse complement strand
ATCCTTTACTTTTGACAGCTCTTCTGTTTCTGTGTACTCAGGAGTGACGTAGATAACAAGCCTGCCTTGATCGTTCATGAAGCTCCCACCGTACCAGTCAGGATAATCAGCGGCAGCTGGAATCGGTTTTTGGCTGAAAGAAGCGATCAAGGTTTTATATTGTTCCCGTGAGATTTCCAAGCTAACGAAGTGATCTTGACTTGAATTGACAGTAGTTGATGCTGGCTGATTCTCTTCAGTTTGCTTATCGGTACAACCCGAGCAAAATAGTGCTATGAACAACAGCGCGGCCAGAGCAAGTATTGCTGCTTTACTGACTATATTGGCAAATCGATATTCCATGATAAACTCCCTCACTCCCAGGAAAACAGCGTATTCCTATTGAGTTCAGATACTGGCATTATGTCGGTCAGTCTGTGCCAGAATTTGCACATATATGAGTCGTAAAACAGGTTTCTCCCCATGTTTATTTATATCAAAGGCATTGTAGAATCTCAAGCAGTTGCTGCGTACTATCAGTATTCCAGCAGATATTTGGTCAGAAATCGTCTACCGCTGGGCTGTTCTCCCAGTCACTGAGAAAACTGCTGAAGCGTGCTTCAGAGATAGCAATTCGAGCCTGGCGCATCAACTCCAGAAGATAATGCAGATTATGGATTGAGAGCAGCACGCTGGACAAGATTTCCCGGCTCATGATCAAATGCCGAAGATACGCGCGGCTGTATTTTGCACAAGTTGGGCAACTGCACTGCGGATCCAGAGGGTTCAAGTCATCTGCGAAGCGGGCATTGCGCAGGTTTAATCTTCCTTCGCTGGAGAAGACCGAGCCCATCCGAGCTGTACGAGTCGGTAACACGCAATCGAATAGATCGACTCCCAGTGCGATCGACCTCAGCAGGCTGGTAGGGTTACCGACCCCCATCAAGTACCGCGGTCGATCAGCTGGCAGAGCATCTGCGACTCCAGCCAGGCTGTCGATCATCACCTCATGCGGTTCGCCTACCGAGTATCCACCGATACCGAATCCCTCAAAGCCAGCACCGGTAGCATCAATCTCCAGCAACCGCTGGATGCTTTCCTGGCGCAGATCGTTATATACACCACCCTGGTTGATGGCGAATAGAGCCTGCCTGGAGTCTGTCTGTGCCAAACGACAACGCCTCGCCCAATCAGCTGAGCGGCGAACTGCTGTAGCTACCTGGCCATGTTCTGCAGGGTAAGGAGGGCATTCATCCAGCTGCATGATGATATCAGCGCCCAGTTCGTTTTGGATACGCATATTGTCTTCTGGAGTCCAGCGATGGCGGCTGCCATCGATGATGCTGGCAAAACTGACACCATCATCATCCAGTTTGAGTGTGTCAGCCAGGCTGAAGATCTGGAATCCTCCAGAATCAGTCAGAATTGGACGTTGCCAGTTCATGAAATCATGCAACCCACCGGCTTTGGCTATCAAAGCGGTACCGGGACGCAGGTAGAGGTGATAAGCATTTGCCAGCAGTACATCGACTCCCAGCTGTTCAAGCTGTTCGACTGTCAACGCTTTGACAGTGGCGTGAGTGCCGACAGGCATGAAATTCGGTATGGAAATCTGTCCATGTGGAGTACTAAAAACCCCCCAGCGGGCATGGGTAGTTTTATCAGTTGCTTGAACGGCAAACTCAAATGAGGAGGAGGACAAGGTCAGCTCCGTTGTTCAGGTTGCTGTTCGCCAAAACGTCCGGCTACCTGCTCGGTGGATTGTTCGGCTACCTGCTCGGCTGATCGTTCGACTACCTGTTCGACCACCTGTCCGGCTGATCGTCGGCCGCGTATTCCAGCCGCACGCTCGGCTATGGCTTCCTGTCGCGAAAACTCACAACCGCAATACTTCTGTCGGTAAAACAAAAGATCACGAGCCTTGTCTTGACCTTTGCGATAGTACGGCCGCCAATCAAAATAGATAGCTTTAACGCCAACCGCCTGGGCTGCCATATCCAGCTCTTCAGCTAAAATATCATGGTGCTGATAGGGCGAGATCGCCAGAGTAGTAGCTATCAATCCAATGTCTTGCCTGGCGGCTTCGGCTGCCAGGTTGGTCAGTCGGTATCGATAACACAATCGGCATCGCTGCCGCCGTCGATTCAGTAACTCAATATCAGGTTCATCTTTGATCAGAGGAAAAACTCCCCCATCATTACCAATAGCCTGATACCAGGTACCTGGTTGGTAGGAATCCTCATGCCAGGTCAGATCGAGCCGCTTGGCATAGTCTTGCATACAATCCCGACGTTTCACATACTCAGCAAAGGGATGGATATTCGAGTTCGCATAAAAAAGCACAAGCTGGTACCCCATACCCATCAATAAGTCGATCGGTTGATTGGCGCAAGGAGCACAACAACAGTGCAGTAGCATCTTTTCCATGACAAAAGAATAACACAGCGGACCGCTTGATCTGGCGGTTAAAGCCGATCCACCAACAGTCGCTGACTGATGCTTTAATCACATGACAACCATATTGGCTGTCCGCAGGCAATACCGCTATCGATCTATTACTATTAACGCTTTCAAAAAAAGAAGCGGCTTTTTAAAGCCACTTCTTTCTTAACGGTATTTAATGCGGGCTTTTAGAGCTTACGCACGTTGCTGGCTTGCAACTTCCCGTTCTGGCCAGTGGTAATGTCGAACTCGACAAGGGCATCCTCTTCAAGAGTCTTAAAGCCCTCTGATTGGATCTCCGAGTAATGGACGAAGAGATCATCGCCATCCTCGCGGGAGATGAAGCCGTAGCCCTTCTCATTACTGAACCACTTAACCTTGCCTTCTGCCATTTGCTTGCCTTTCTATTCGCCCGCAGGCTTAAAACTAATGTCGCTGGTATGAGACCAACGTCATAAACTACCGAGCCTAAAAAGACTCAATTGAGCATAGTACCACAAGAGAGGTAACAAAATGCGCAAATCCTCTAAATGCTTCAAGTAGATTTATCGTTTTCGCAGGTCAACGAGCTAGCTAGCTGTCTAGCTCAACCATTTTGGCTATATTGTTCCACAGTTTTGCTGTAGCCAAAGCGTTGCCAAACCGATTAAGAATTGCTCCTGAAGCGCTCCTCCAGCGCCCGGGCGACAGTCGATGTAACCCAGTTGTCCACTCGACCGCCAAGGCCGGCGATCTCCTTGACCATCGATGAAGATAAAAACATATGCTCAGGATTTGACATGATGAAAATGCTTTCCAAATGTGGATTCAACCGATAATTGATCGAAGCCTGTTGAAACTCACTGTCAAAATCTGTCACTGCCCGCAGGCCTTTGACGATTGTTGATGCCCCCTGTTCGACTGCAAAGTCAACCAGCAGGCAATCGAAGGGCTTGACCTCAACGTTGGGCAGATGCGAGACGGCATCAATCAGAAAGCCAACCCGTTCATTCAAGCTGAACAGTGGCCCACTTCCCTTTTTCTGCGATTCCGCCACAGCGATCACCACACGATCGAATAACATCGCCGAACGGCTGATGATATTGATGTGCCCCAAAGTCACAGGATCATAAGTCCCGGGGATGACTGCACATTTCATAGGCATTGTTACCTCGCTTTTCATCGCTCAAACAGAGCTTGTGGATAAACCCGAGCCTTCGTCATCCGTATCATACCGGAAGTACTCGATTGCCGTATTGCTGTACTGTTTGCCAGATACCATCTTCAGACTCGGTGGCCAATTATCACTATCTGTGGATAAGACCGCGGGTTTATCCACATGCTTAGGCTTTATAGCCTGGTGCTCATAACTGATCAGACAGCCCTCGGCCAGCAGATTGGAATCTGCCAGAAAACGGACGAATGAAATAATCCGCTTTTTTGGGGTGTTGTATGGCGGGTCGATGAACACCAGATCAAATGGTGCCACAAGGGCCAGGTGTCTGAGTATCATAGGTGAGAGGCTGTCGCCTTTGATCAGCTTAATGGCTGGATTGCTGGTCAGTCCCAAGGCGACCAGGTTTTTTCGGATCGTTTGGATAGCGCGCGGATCGTTGTCGATCAGCAATAAACTGCTGGCTCCGCGTGACCAGGCCTCCAGGCCAAGGGCGGCACTGCCGGCAAAAGCGTCTAAGACCGTGGCATCGGCAAAACCACCCGGTCGCAGGATGTTGATGCTGGAAGCCCAGGCTTCACGTACCCGGTCAGTAGTCGGACGGGTGTTCTGCCCTGGTACTGCTGCCAGGGGGTGTCCTTTAAAACGTCCGGCTATCACCCTCATTGCAAGCCTGCCTGGTTGGACTTGGACACAGCTTTGGCAGGATAGTCAGCCGCAACAGCTTCATCTTCATCGGCTTGCCAATCTGAGACCAGGCGTAATAGCTCCTGGTTCAGCAGAAAATGCTCAGGTAGCTCCAGCTCCGGGTCAGCAGTTAAGAGAGCCTGCGCATCTTCATGAGCAATCTGAATCAGCTCGCTATCCCGTACTACTTGCACCAACCTGAGGTTGGCTTTGCCGTGCTGACGCAGCCCTAAGATATCGCCTTCCAGCCGCAGACGCAGATCATGGTTTGCCAACTCGAAGCCATCATTGCTCTGCTCTAAAACGTTCAGCCGATCCCTGGCTGCGGCAGACTTGGTGTTGCTGACTAAAAAAACCTGGCCATCGACACTGCCCCGGCCGACCCTGCCTCGTAGTTGATGCAATTGGGATAATCCAAAACGATCAGCATCCTGGATCACCATGACAGTGGCATTCGGCACATCGACACCAACCTCGATGACTGTTGTGGAAACCAAGACATCGACCTTCCCTTTGCGGAAGTCCTCCATGACACGCTGTTTCTCGGCGGCTGAGAGGCGTGAAGTCATCAGTTCGACACGATATTCCGGAAACACCTTATTGGCAATAAAGGCGTGC
>JAITUO010000181.1 GCA_031286245.1 Coriobacteriales bacterium | reverse complement strand
AGAGTCTGTATAAGTGACGAAAAATGATTCAGATATCCTGAATGCACAGACTGGCCGATCGGACCAGAAACCGATGACCACAGACAGTTCCGAATCAGCGAATACTGATCTGTCCGATTCGACATCTGCGACACCAGGATTGTCCACAGCCGACAAGATCAAGTTTATAGGCTTACTGGTATTCATCTTGCTGACCCTGGTGATTGGTTTTTACATTGTTCGCTTTCTACTGGAGATCGGTGATACGGATGATGTGGTGGCTTCTCTGACCGCTTCAATCCGCGATGCTGGGGTGTTTGGTGTTTTGCTCTGTTTGGGTCTACAATTCCTGCAGATCGTCATCGCTATTATCCCGGGAGAGATTGTCCAGGCTGCTATCGGTTTGGTATATGGCACAGTTTGGGGCGGACTAATCACCTTAGCTGGGGCTCTGGTCTCCTCCATATTTGTTTTTTATTTGGTAAAAGCACTGGGGGCACCTTTTGTAGCAGGCATGCTTGGCAAACAGGATAGTAAACGGGCAGCGGTTATCCAACGCTTTTTCACAAACAGCAAACGTTTGAACGCTACGGTCTTCATATTATTCTTAATACCAGGCATGCCTAAGGACATCTTTACCTATCTGGTTCCTTTATCTCCGATGAAAGCGACTGAGTTCTTTGTATTATCGACCCTTGGTCGTGCTCCGGCAATTTTTGCTACAACCTTTGTAGTTTCAGCCTTTGCGCGTGGCGATTATTTGGCCTGTGCCATCGTTGCATTGATATTCGGCGGCCTGGGATTGGTCGGCATCGTCTATAACATGAAGATCATGGATTTTGTGCATAAGATTATTGACAAACTACATCCGCATCATACCGATCCCCAGGCAGTAGAGCAGGCTGACGATTTAGAAGATAGCAACGAGAGCAGCTAAGCTCCTTTTTTGCTTTTTCAATGCTTTGTGAGGCAAATCCGGAGCAAATCCTGGAAATATCATTCAGGATCGCCTTCGCGGCACAATTCTGCTAGAAAATCGACATAATGCATGAATCCTTTATGTTTTCACACAAATTGAATTTTGTTACAAGGCGTCTACCTGCAGGTTTATATTATAGAAAAAGCCAGATGCTGCAAAACTGGTCAAACAGTCACGCATTACGTCGATTTTCTAGCAGAATTTTCCAAAATTCCCAGGATTACATGTTTAGGCTGAATTCAATGACCAAACTGGCTCTAGGAGTTCTAGAGAGCTCTAGAGGCTCTCGCGGCTCAAGTTTTGGGCAGCCTTGGCAGTAGGTTTCAATTCAGTCCGGTATCTAGCGGCTCCAGTCCAAGTTCAATCATCAAATGGTATAGCTGGTCATTGTCATAGGCGTGGTTGATAGCAAAGATCACAGCAGCATCACGTTTGATCAGAGGATGCAAACCGCCACTTTTCGTGAGTGCCAATAGGCGGTTGGTTGTCGAGAGATCCAACTCCATGGCAATGGCGATACTCAGATAATAATCATTCTTGCCAATCCTCGAACCATCCAACAGCTGATATCCATAACTGCGGTCGATGTAGGACTTGCGAATAATGTCTGCCCGGCGAAGTCCAGTCTGCAAGAACAGTTCATCGAAAAAGTCCCGGATGTCGGTGTCAATGAAACTGGAGCTCCACTCCCCTTCAGTAGGAAAAGTCTCTCCTTTCAGACGGTTTTGCATCATCTGTGAATCAAATCGTTGTTGATCGTCCATGTCTTCCTCCGCACCAGTTAGTCAGGTTGGGATATAACAAATGCGCGTCTTGCTGAAAAGCCAGCTATCCAGGTGGCCTCTTAAAAACGATCTCCAGGCCACTATCCAGGCTTATTGTCAAAGTATCATCGCTGATGTTAAAAGTGCCGGTCAGCGGATCTAAGCTATCCAGAAGAAATGCTGGGCTCGCGTCTTTATTTGTCACTGATATTTTATTTCCATCTATATTCCATCTTAGGAACGCATCGGACTTGGCCAGTAAACCGTCATAGTTCAAGACTACTTTGGCTGTGCCATCTTCCAAAAACTCAATACCAATCGTGAAAGCGTTAGTTTCCTCGTTCTTGAGAATCTGGAAAGCCATGATATTCGTATCAGTACGCCATTCACCGATTATTGTTTGTTCTTCTCTGCAAGCTGTGACAGTCGCGCTAAGAATCAAGGTTACTGCTAATAAGCCTATTATGAAGAGTCTATTAACTAACTGTTTCCGCATCTATCTATCCTGTCTTATACCAGACTCCGTTATACATGAACCTGTCTACGTGCCAGACAGTTTAACAGAACTGGCCTGGCGAGCTTAAGTGCTGGCATGAAGAGTAGGCAGAAATCCAAGCTTAGCTTATTCATTTTGCGATCAGGAATGTAGCCATAAACACCACCCGGCTTGCTCTCGGGTCCTTAAAACCCGGGAAAATGTTACCATGATAAAGCCTTCTAACAGGGAGAAAAATGACTGACACTGACCATCGTATACAATCCGATGTCACTGATATCGCCACAGCCAGCCAGGAGTTCCTGGCTGATTACCAACAAACCTTGGAACAGGATATAGCCCAAATTACCTTACCAGGTATTATTCGCCAGCAATATGATTTTGTAAGTTGTCTGAAACATCAGAATAACAAGCAAGTCTATCTAGTCAGTCACCGGCAGACCGGCGACGAAGCGATTCTACGTGTCATGCAAGATGAAGGCCAGGGGACTACAAAGCTGCAACGAGATCAGGAGTATGCGATCTTATCCCAACTTGATTTCTTTGGAATTCCAAAAGTCTATGGCAGCTGGGTGGAAGGACGTCAATCGTTTCTATTGAGGGAGTATTTCTCAGGTAGGCCATTGGACGCGGTTTTGAGCAAGGGGCGGTTGGATATCAAGAGCATCGTGGCTTTTTCCATACAACTCTGCGCCATACTTGGCTACCTGCATAACCAGACTCCGCCAGTGATTCACCGTGACATCAAACCGGGTAACATCATAGTGATGCCGGATGGCCGCCTGGGTCTG
The DNA here is from genome assembly GCA_031286245.1 of Coriobacteriales bacterium. Classification (GTDB taxonomy): domain Bacteria; phylum Actinomycetota; class Coriobacteriia; order Coriobacteriales; family UBA8131; genus WQXZ01. The sequence goes on along the minus strand of JAITUO010000181.1, from coordinate 6,660 downwards.
ACTGATTTTGGTATTGCGCGAACTTATAAAGAGCATTCCGATTCGGATACCAGCTACGAGGGTACCTTGCTATATGCTCCGCCAGAACAGTTTGGCTTTTCGCAATCTACTCCGTTGAGTGATATTTATGCCTTGGGAATCGTCATGTTATGCATGGCGACCGGTTCACCGATGCGCCAGGGTATCGATGAGCGGGTGCGTGACAGGCGTTTGAGAGCAATCATCAAGCGCTGTGTCGCCTTTGACCCTAAGGATCGTTTTCAAAGTGTGCAGGAGCTGGCTGAGCGTTTAGGTCGAATACAACACTTTCAGCAAGCCAGCCAGAAAATCGGCAGGCTGACAGGCTTGGGTTCACTATTCGGCAGGCTGACAGGCTCGGGTTCACTATTCGGCAGGCTGGTAGAGTTCGGCCAACAGACGAGGCTGACAAATCTCAGCCAAAGAGCAAAACTGGCATTTGCAGCCACAATGCTGTCGCTGCTGCTTATCACAGACATCGGCTTGTTTGCCTTGGTGGCCAATCCCGACCTGCAGGTCAGCCTGGGCTTGGTTCCAGCCAGCAATCAAGCTGGTCCACCCTCCTCTTCAGGTAATTGGGGAACGAATACAAATCCCCAACTACTAAACCCCAACGTCTTAGGCAGCTCAGCTAACCCCTACGAAGCCCAGGGTTACCAGCTTGGCGACCTCTTGAATAGCACTGACAACATCGGCAATCTAACAGGTAATATCACGAATGGAGGTTACGCAGTCGAGTCTAAAGATGCCATCTACCTGGCCTTTGATGATGGAGTCTATCGCATGAACCGCCAAACTGAGTCAATTGACCTGGTTGTTAAAATCAATAAACCTCGCTCCTTGAACTACCATCATGGCCTGCTTTATGTTGCCAGTGATGATGGAATTTTTTGCCTTGATCCATCCACTTTCACGGTGCTCTGGCACAGTGAAAGCTTGGCTGAGCAGCTTTTTATCATGGACAACCGACTCTTTTATACCAACATGCTCGACAAACTGCGGTTGTATGAGATTAACCTGTCAAACGGCTACACACAGGCAATCATCAGTCAGACTACCGGTTTTTACCGCAACTTGACCGGTGGGTTTCAATACTTAACCTTAGAGGGCAATGGTTCCCAGATTCTGCAAAGTCTTGTGGATAAAACCGGGCTGCCAGCGATGTATGCAATCACTGGTATCGAGGAGGCTGCCTGGCTTTGTGCGTATGGGTCACATCTCTACTTCTATGACTCCTCACTAGAGAGTGTGTTGGCTGGAACCAGTGTTGATGGCGCTGGTTATAACGTCTTAGCCAAGGGATCCTGCTCGCATATTGTGGCCTGCAATTATGGAGTGTTCTACATCTCTCCAGCTACTGGGGAGCTTGCAGTCTATCGTTTCTCAGATGGAAATGTACAGACCGTTATCCGCCAGGGAGTAGCAAGCTATTGCCTGGCTGGTGATTGGGTCTTTTACAAAACGAAAGACAATACTAACGAACTGCGCATGGTGCATCTGGATGGCAGCGACGATCAATTAGTGCGGTTGTAAGCGAGCCAGCGGCCAGGCGCCAACCGGACAGCCTAGTAAGCCGGGCTCAGCAACTAGCTTCAAAGACGCGGTCAAAGCTACAGTATAATATGTCTGTAATTTGACTCCATCAGCCGTATGCTTCTATCAGGAAGGTAAACATGTCTCTCAGTATCGCAATTGTTGGCTTGCCGAATGTCGGCAAATCGACACTGTTTACAGCCCTGACCCATCGTGGTGGAGTGGCTACCAGGTACCCTTTTGCCAGTGTCGAAGCCAATGTCGGAGTAGTCGAGGTACCGGATAATCGTTTGCAAATGCTGGCTGACATCGTCAATCCCGGACGCATTGTGCCGGCAACCGTAGAGTTTGTCGATATTGCCGGCCTAGCCAGAGGGTCCAGTCTGGGTGAAGGTCTGGGCAACCAGTTCCTGGCCAGGATTCGAGAGGCTGATGCCTTAGTCGAAGTGCTTCGTTATTTTTCCAGTAACGATGTCGTACATGTCGAGGGCAATGTCAATCCTGCTCGCGATCACGATACCTTGGTAACCGAGCTGGTCTTGGCTGACCTTGGTACCATCGAGCGTGCCTTGCCACGGCTGTCCAAGGAGGCCAAACGGGGGAAACCAGAAGCCGCCAAATTAGCGGTCGTCGAACGGCTGATGGAATGGCTGAACGAAGGTCAGCCAGCCCGCGACTTCGCGTTTGGCGACGAAGAACAGGCTATGGTATATGACCTGCATCTGCTGACGATGAAACCTGTCTTGTTGGTTGCCAATGTCGATGAGGATGCCGCTGCTCTTATCCCCAAGCCAATAATGGGGATAAACCCGTTGCCAATCAGTGCCGAAGCTGAAAGTGCGATCGCTCAAATGGCACCAGAAGAAGCGGAAGAATTCTTTAGCATGCTGGGTATTGAGGAATCTGGACTCGTCCGACTGGTCCAGGCTGCTTATCAATTACTGGGGTTACAAAGCTTTTTTACCGCCGGTGAAATGGAGGTGCGGGCTTGGACAATCCCCATCGGTGCTAAAGCTCCCCAGGCCGCCGGGGTTATCCATAGTGATTTCGAGCGAGGTTTTATCAAAGCCGAAACAGCCAGCTTTGATGATTATGTCAGTCATGGCGGAGAAGCAGGACTAAAAACCGCTGGTAAGTTACGCCAGGAAGGCAAGGAATATGTGGTAAGCGAAGGCGATGTGATGCATTTCAAGTTCAACGTCTAGATTGAAAATCCAAGTGGCAGCCACATATCAGCAGTGCTATTATCGATTGTCTTTTATTTCGACCCGGAGCAGGCATTATGTACGAAAAACTAGAACAGATCATTACGAGCTACCATGAGCTGGAGCTCAGGCTTTCTGATCCAGCCGTGATTGCTGACCAGAAAGAATACACCCGGTTAGCCAAAGAGCATTCTAATCAAGCTGAACTGGTACGTATGGCAACAGCTTATGTCAACGCCACTGACGAGTTAGTAGCTGCACGCGATCTATTGCATACGGAAAGCGATGCGGAGATGAAAGAATTCGCACAGGCTGAGATCGCAGAACAAAGCCAGCGCATCGCAGAGCTGGAAGAAGACATCAAGTTGATGCTGGTCCCCGGTGATCCGAACGATGAGAAAGACATCATTGTCGAAATCCGTGCCGGTGCTGGTGGTGATGAGGCAGCTATCTTTGCTGGTGACCTCTACCGGATGTATTTGCGCTTTGCTGATGAAAAAAGCTGGCATGTCGAACAGCTGGACTCCAACTCCTCAGAGGCTGGTGGATTCTCACGCATCGAGTTTAAAGTGACAGGTAACAAGGTCTTCTCAGTGATGAAATTCGAGAGTGGAGTTCACCGGATCCAAAGAGTACCAAAAACCGAGAGCCAAGGTCGTATCCACACTTCAACTGCTACTGTCGCAGTGTTGCCGGAGGCTGACGAGTTAGAGGTTGAAATCAATCCGAATGATTTACGGATCGATGTCTTTCGGGCTGGCGGCCCGGGCGGCCAGTGTGTGAATACCACCGATTCGGCTGTGCGCATCACCCATCTACCGACCGGTCTGGTGGTTCAATCGCAGGATCAGAAGTCGCAACTGCAGAATAAAGAAGCTGCTTTGCAAGTTTTGCGGGCGCGCTTATATGACAAAATGCTGGCTGAACAGGTGGCTGAAATGGGCAACCAGCGGCGTTCACAGATCGGCAGTGGTGACCGCAGCGAAAAGATTCGTACTTATAATGGGCCTCAGGACCGGGTGACTGATCATCGCATCGGGTTCAATGGTACGTATAATGGCATCCTGCTGGGAGCAGGAGGCTCCGGTTTGGAGGAACTGACTGTCGCTCTGATCACAGCAGACCGGGCGAAGCGCCTGGAACAATCCATTCAATGAGTGCAGTTCTAGACATCGCTAACAGCGCTGAAGCTGGCCCTAACAGCCCCACAGACACATTCCCCAGCAGCCTGTCGACGATCCGCAGTTGCCTGAAGTGGACTGAACAATACCTCTCGCTTCACCAGGAAGCTAATCCCCGGCTAGCCGCCCAATGGCTCGTAGCCACTGTCACAGGTTTGGATCGTATCGGCCTCTTCATGCACTTTGATCAACCGTTGACTGAAGACGAGTTGCTGCTATTACAGCAAACGATCCAGCGGCGTTTGCGAGGCGAACCGTTGCAATACATCAGTGGAAGAGCTGCTTTTCGGTATATCGAACTGGCCATACAGCCAGGTGTTTTGATCCCTCGCCCAGAGACCGAAATGCTGGTTGACCTGGTCCTATCAGCCCAACCTGACAAGATCTTGGAAATCGGCTGTGGCAGTGGTGCGATCACCCTGTCGTTACTGAAAGAGTTGCCTGGAGTAACAGTTGTAGCAACTGATATCAGCCCTCAAGCTGTCGCCACAACCAGGCAGAATGCTGCTTTATTGAAACTGGATGATCCGACACGGCTGATAGTGATTGAAGACGACTTGGCGACTTCTCTACTCGACAAACTAGAAATGGTTGCCGGTTTTGATGCAATAGTTTCTAACCCGCCTTATATACCTCAAGCCGCGCTAGCGATGCTACCTCAGGAAATCATCGATTATGAACCCTTGCTGGCCTTAGACGGCGGAGATGATGGATTATCTATCTACCGCCGATTGCTGGAGCAATCAGTCGTCCTGCTAAGGCCTGGCGGGCTTTTGGCTGTCGAACTGCATGAGACTAATGTGACTGAAGCTGCCAGTTTAGCCGCTACAGCAGGATTTCGTGCTGTCGACACCCACTTTGATCTGACTGGTCGGTTACGGTTTTTGACAGCTATGAAGTAGGCTGCCAGTCAGTTATCTGCTGCTTACAATAGCTCTGGTTTTTCTTAACTCGACGTAGGTAAGTAAGGCCGCAAAGCGTTCACAACTCGAGGAATAGTTATTGTCTGCAAGATGACATGCCCCGGGCCGGTGATGATCGTGTTAAACAATCCTTCTCCACCCAAAAGCTTATTCTTCAGACCAGGCACTTGAACAATATCAAAGGTACAGCTGGTATCGATCATCACAAGATTCCCAGTCGTGACAACCAGGCTCTCGCCAGGAGCTAAATCCCGGTCAACAGCTATACCGTCGATCTCCATGAAAACCATTCCCGAGCCGGAAAACTTCTGCATAATGAAACCTTCTCCACCAAAAATACCGGCTCCCAGATTCTTTTGAAAGTAAACTCCGATCTCCACGCCCATCTCAGAAGCTAAAAAGGCTGTTTTCTGAGCGATCACCGGATGGTCGGGAGTGATCTGTATCGCCCGAATCGAGCCCGTAAAACTCGATCCAAAAGCAATGTATCCTTGTCCTGCCTGGGCAGTGTAGGTATTCAAGAAAAACGACTCGCCCGAAAACATCCGACCGAACGCCTTGCCTACCCCACCATCTGTTGAGGTTAACATCTGCATGTTTGAGCTCATCCAGACCATTGAACCACTCTCGGTCTTCATGGCTTCACCACTCTCGAGCAGGCATTCCACCACAGGCATCGGTTCACCAATGAAACGATATTGCATAAACTCTCCCTTCAGCGCGATAGTTTCCAGGCAATATTCTATATTATTAAATCGAGTACATCCGTGGGGATAAAACCACTGGTTTTTCCTTACAGGATAAACATCAAAGCCAGAACTGGGTAGGTATACTGGACATTCTTTCTCAGTAGTAGATAGATGATCCCATATACGACAGCAAACCCTGCACTGTACAATCCGGTGCTTAAGTCTTTAGTAAAGATATGGGCTACTCCCAATGTAAGCGCGCAAATGAGACCACCCCACGGGATAAAAGTCAGTTTGAAAGCCAACTCGCCGGTTTTCTGTCCCAGGGCGATAATTGTCAGAATGACTGCGCTTTCAACCAGATAATAGATGTATTGGCCAATGATAGCGATCAAAGCTTGATTGCCAAACTGAGTGCTCATGTATTCATACTCGACAATCGGTTTGAACCTTGCTCCCCAATCGTTGAATGAAACTGCCACTGACAGAACAAGGATAACCAGAACCAGCAGCCAAACAAAGACCGGCACACTGGGCTGGCTTTTCAGGGGATCAAAGCCATTACGTTTGGCAACCAGATAGAGCAGCCAGATACCAGTCGCCCAGACCGCAGAGGTTAAACCCCAGTGGATTAAAGCGGCGTAGACTCCTTCATTCTGGATGATAGCAGCGATGTCTGTAGAGCTGTATACCAGGGACTCGACATATTGAACTGCCAGTTCTGCCGCTAGTAGTACAACTGCTATCAACGTTAAAAAGAGAAAAAGTCTGGCTTTTTTATCCATATTACTCCCTCTGGTCCTACTGGTATGCCAGCTATATGTTTGCTTGTAATGGTGGGCCGTGAGGGAATCGAACCCGCGACCTTAGGATTAAAAGTCCTCTGCTCTGCCTGACTGAGCTAACGGCCCACACGCGAAGCAACAAGCTTAAATCATAGCGCCGATGCGGTCAAATGATAAACCTAAACAAACACTTCTCAAAAAGCTATCTGGTTCTGTGTGTATACTTGCATAGCGCGAAGACCTAAGGTTCAGTAAGCAGTCGTGTTTGTGCCATACATCTCATATCTTACGCTCGCAGGATTGGTAAATCATGGGGCACAGGAGTT
>JAITUO010000134.1 GCA_031286245.1 Coriobacteriales bacterium | reverse complement strand
TGATCGAATGGCCTCTACCCTCGGCCAGGACCTTACCTTCTGCCAGGACTTGGGCAGTGAATCGTCGGTCGTGTGCAGGGCCTTCTGCCGAGACCAGCTCATATGTCGGAGTGACTTGTTCTATCTGCAGCAGCTCTTGGAGCAGCGATTTTGGATTGTCCGGTTTGTCAGCAAGTTCAAGTGAGATTGCGTCACTCAGTGTGGCAATCACCCACTGACGTGCAACTATAAATCCACCGTCCAGAGCTAAAGCAGCAACCAGGGCTTCGAAGACGTTCTCCAAAGCCGAGTGCATTCCCCGTCTACCTGTGCCCCTTTCTGCAGAACCGAAGACGATTACATCACGCAAGCCAAGCTGGCTGGCTTTAGCTGAAAGGGTTTCGCCTGCTACCAGAGCGATCTTCATGCGGGTCATGCCGCCCTCATCAAGGTCCGGAAAACTGTTGAATAACAACTCAGAGATAATTGATCCGAGATAAGCATCACCTAAAAACTTCAAACGCTCATAGGAAGATGCAAAGTACGAATCCTCCAGGGCAGAAGGATGGGTAATTGCCTGCAGGGCCAGATTCCGATCAGCAAACTGATATCCGAGGATCTGTTCAAGCCTTTTGACTTTCGCCAGCAGGTGACCCGGTATCGCGGCCTGTGATGAGTGAGACGGACTGACTGAACTACTCATATCGATACCGCCTCAGCGATTGCTGTATTCAAACCCAGCCGTATAGCTTGATCGGTAGCCAAAATGCCATTGGCAATCGCTTTTGGAGAAGACGATCCATGGCCAATCAGACAGCTACCCCGAACTCCCAATAGCGGCGCTCCACCAACATCGTCAGCCGACAGTTTCTTCTTCAGGTCACTCAAACCTGGTTTAATCACTGCTGCTGCCAGTTTGCTGGGTAACGAAGCCGTCATCACCTCTTTCAACCCGCCAAACAGCATGCTGGCGACTCCCTCGATCGTCTTCAGCACCACATTTCCTGTGAAACCGTCAGTTACAATCAAATCGAAACGCCCGGACATGATGTCGGTACCTTCAGCGTTGCCAACAAAACCATCCAGCTCCTGACTGAGCAACTGGTAAGCCTGACGAGCAAGGTCGTTGCCTTTACTGGCTTCCTCCCCGATATTTAACAGCCCCACCCGTGGTACATTGATGCCCATGATAATTCGGGCATAGGCTTCTCCCATCAAAGCGTATTGCAACAAATACTCGGCTTTCACATCAGAATTAGCGCCGATATCGCCAAAGGCCACCCAGCCGCCAGTAATAGTGGGGAGAAGACCGATGATCATCGGGCGAGAGATTCCTTTGATCCTGCCCATCACCAATGTCGCGGCTGTCATAACTGCTCCGGTGGAACCGGCTGAGAAAAAGCCGGCAGCTTGGCCTTCAGCCACCAGCTTGCAACCGACGACGATCGAGGAATCCTTCTTTATGCGTATTGCCTCGGCCGGTGCATCATCCATGCTGATGATCTCTGTGGTCGGGACAGCTTCAATTTGTTGTGGGAATTCTTCGGCGATTGGGCAGACCACTTCTGCCAGTCCGGTCAGGATCAGTTGCAGGTCTGGCTCTGCCTGTAAAGCTAATCTGACTCCATCAAGTACTGCTTGGGGAGCATGGTCGCCTCCCATCGCATCGATAACTACTCGCAAGACACTCCAATCCAGATAATCGCTTTAGGCTACAAATCCTTGATTTTCAAAACACTGGATAATCACAGCCAGAAAAAAAGAGTACCGCTATTGGGCACTCTTTACATCATTGGCTGTCGTTTGGCACTACTCCGTGACAATGACTTCGCGCCCTTTATAGGACCCACAGTTGGGACAGACATAATGCGGCAACTTGGCTGCTCCACACTGCGGGCAGACTGAGCGGGGTGCTTCCGTCAGTTTGGAATTTGCGGCACGGCGTGAGCGCGTGACGGAGCGTCCAGTCTTTCTCTTGGGTACTGCCATTATTCTTCCTTCCTTGAACGGTTTGTGTGACTAAACCGCTGATTGCATTCGATGTCGTAGCTCGTGCGTTACAGCGCTGTTTTCCTGTAGGCACGATAGCGTATTGTATCACGAGCGAGATTATCTGTGGAGAAGAAAGCTGTGGTGCTGGGATGAGGTGGATTTTTGGCTCTCCTACACACTGCTACGCCCTCCTGATATCCCTGCTTCAAGCAGTCTTACAGAGTCAAGTAATAATCTTGAATAAGTGAAGCGGCGCAGCCGCTTATTGCGCAAGCCGGTAAGGCTTGCGCGCCAGTTTTACCCCTTTTTGCCGCTACTGAGTTGCAAACAATAAGAATTCCAGCTATTGGGAGCTCTTTTACTTGACATCCATGAGTCTGTATAGCCTATATTGCTGGTAATCCTGTGGTACTAAAAAATTCTGCTAGGAAATCGACGTTTTCCATGAATCCTTAGTGATTTCACACATATAGGATTTTGTCACACCTCATCTACCAGCGGGTTTAAATTATGGAAAAAGGTAGATATTGCAAAACAGTCCAAACAGTCATGCAAAACGTCGATTTTCTAGCAGAGTCTCAGAATTTTTCTATAAAAGAGAAAAAAGAGGAGAGACGGGGGTGCATGGAGGGCATTTTGGGCATTTTGAGACCGATGAGGTTGTAAAGAGTAACATTTTCATCGGACCTGGTTTTCTCCACATAAAAAACTGAACACCAAAACAGAGAATCGGTCGGGATACTAAGACCTTTCTATCCTCTTGGATGGGCGCGTCTGTGTGTATCTTTGAGATGAGAAATCGACAAGTGGGTATAGATTTGCGTGGTCTCCAGGCTGGCATGTCCGAGCATTTCCTGTACCGACCGGAGATCAGCACCACCTTCTATCAGGTCGGTGGCAAAACTGTGGCGGATCGTGTGTGGAGTGATCGCTGGATCTAGTCCAGCAGCGACCTTGCGAGCTTGGAAAACTTTACGCAGGCTGTCGGCTGACATAGGTTTTCCTCGACTGGAAAGGAAAAGGGTTTGTGGCAGTTGTTCGGCAGTCAGGTTTTTTTTCAGACGAAATGACAACAGCTCCGGACGGCTGGACTCCAGGTACTCCTGGACTCGTTGAACTGCCAGTCGATGCAGGGGCACAATTCGTTGTTTTGACCCTTTACCAAATAGCGATAATTGATAACGATCGAAATCTATGTCGTTTAGTTTAATAGCAGCAATCTCAGAAATGCGGGCTCCGCTGGCGTATAAAACCTCCAGGAAAGCCCGATCTCGAACCTCGACCGCAGTGTTGCCCGAAATGGAGTCCAGTAGATTATCTAGCTCCTCTCCCCTGGCGATAATCGGCAGATGGTTGGGTTGTTTTGGTCCGGAGACTACACTTAAAGGGTCAGATTGAAGCTTTCCAGTAGTCACTAACCAGTTATAAAAAGTCTTGATTGCGGACAATCTACGATTGATGGTCCGCCGGCTATACTTCGCCTGATCAAGCTCAGCCAAAAAAGCTCGAACACTGCGGTGGTTGACTGTTTGAATAGTCAGACCGTGCCTTTCACACCAATCAAGAAAAGATGTGAGGTCGCTTTGATATGCTCTCACAGTATGGTGTGAGAGACGGCGTTCCAGCAGCAGATGATTCTGGAAAGCAGTAAGGCTTGATTCAGCAACGAGGCTTGATTCAGCAGCTAGGCTTGATTCAGCAGCGAGGCTTGATTCAGCAGCGAGCTTGCCTTCATTCAGCTTTGCCATCCTATCATCTAGCTCAACCATCATTTTTCTCCTGTGATGAATCATTTTCATTGATCAGGAATTCTGGACTCAAAGCTGGTAGCCAGTCCAGCCAAGTATGACGAGTCCGATAGTTTTGCATAGCCAGTCGGGCTTGCTGTGCGTATTGCGTATAGCGTTCACGTTTGTTGCGTGGCTTGGTCTCTGTTGTACTCATGATTCCGTAGTTAACATGCATTGGTTGATATTGAATTGTGTCTATATCAGTTGCATAGTGGAGCAAGGCACCAAACAGACTGGCTATCGGAAGCGCTGGCAAAACCTTGCCCAAGGTCTGTGCATAGACAGCCAGGGCAGCAACCAACCCGGAAGCGATTGCTTCGACGTATCCCTCTGTTCCGGTTAGTTGTCCAGCGAAGTGAATCTGAGGGTGCTCACGCCAGGATAGAGTTGGAGTCAAGAGACGCGGTGCATCAATAAAGGTATTGCGGTGCATCACTCCATACCGCGAGAAACGAGCCGCTTCTAACCCTGGAATCATTCGAAAGATACGTTCTTGTTCTTTGAAGGTTAAGTTGGTTTGAAAGCCAACCAGATTGTATGCGCTGCATTGGCGGTTCTCTGCCCGCAGTTGCACAACAGCCCATGGACGTAAACCTGTATCAGGGTTTATCAACCCGACTGGTTTTAGCGCTTCAAACCGAAGAGTGTCCATACCTTTGCGAGCGATCTCTT
>JAITUO010000095.1 GCA_031286245.1 Coriobacteriales bacterium | reverse complement strand
CTGTCCAAGTACCACCCAGGACGATCATCTCGATCTTGTCTGTGGCATGTCCCATTTCGGTGAGTGTCTTCAGACGCGACGCAACTTGCAAGTAAGGATCAAAAAAGTTGCGCTCGGCCCGTTGACAGGCTGGCTCGTCGCTCAGATAGCTCTTCGGCATACGAACATCATTGGGGCAAAACAGGCAGTTACTCGTGCATTTCCAAGGTTTTGTGATGACTGTGATCGTCGCCACGCCGGAAGCCGAGCGTCGCGGCTTCACCCTGAGCGTACGCAGCAGTCGCTCTTCCAGTTCAGGGTTGACGCTCCAGCCCTGCCAGCGCTTTGAATCAGTCTGCTTGACATCGAGATAAAAAGGTAAAAGCTGCTTCTTAGCAAACTGGTCACTGCCTTTCAGCCCTCGATTATGCGTGCGGATCATCCTGTCCAGCTGTCTGCCCTCCAACAGTTCGCCTTCACGCAGTCGATCTAAAATCTCCAAAAGCAGCATTTCCATCGTCTACGAGAACCCCCCGCACAACCGAATTAACACTCTAACAAGTAGAATTACCATAATGTGTATTGTATAAGATAGAATGTCAGTGATGCCTTATGGACAAAACCACGCTTACCAGACTAATCCAGTTGAATAACAAATTCTATCGCGAGTATGCCACCTCGTTCTCTGCGACCCGGCAGCGTCCCTGGTCCGGTTGGCAAACCAGTCTCAACATCCTACAAGAAACTGATCTCTTCAATCAGCACAGCATTTCTGTCTTCGACCTGGCCTGTGGTAATCTGCGTTTCGAGTCTTTCCTGCAAGCCGCCTTACCTGCTACTGACATCACTTTTTTTGCTGTCGACAATAGCATTGAGTTGGCACAGCCGATGGCAGGCGTGCATTACCAAAACCTTGATGTACTTGACGCCCTATTATGTGGATCAGACCTTGGCGAACTGTTGCAAGCACCTCTCTGTGACCTGTCTGTCAGCTTCGGTTTCATGCATCATGTTCCGACTTTCGAGTATCGTTTAGAGATCCTGCGTAGTTTAATTACACAGACTCGCTCAGGCGGATATGTGATCGTCTCATTCTGGCAGTTCATGAAAGATCAGACTATTGCCATCAGGACATTGGCAAATCATCATCAATATCTGAGGTTATTACGGCTAGAGAATCAAGACATGGACGAGAATGACTTCATTCTCGGCTGGATGGGGATTCTAGGAGCCTATCGTTACTGCCACAGCTTCACAGACGACGAGATTGACCAGTTGATTGATACGGTAGCCACAGAAGTAAACATCAGTGTAGTTTCACGGTTCACAGCCGATGGTCGGAGTAATTACCAGAATTGCTACTTTGTGATAAAGGTGACCTAGATTACATTTCGGTATACAAGAGGTCAAATGCAGGGCACTGGAAGGCTAGTTTTTTTCTTGAGACCTAGTCAGGCTCGTGAACTCAACTTCGTAGCCAATGAAGTTCTCACCGGTGTCTTTAATGACAAATCTAATATAGCCGATATCAGAAGTAGGCACTTGTTCATACTCAACCCCATTGATGATGACAGGTCTCCAGTTAAAGACCGGTAGTTCGGTGTCGAGTGTCAGTGTCAGGTATCCGTCGCAGCTATACTGGTCGATTATCTTTGGCATCTTGTTTTCCAATCAAGTATTACAAAAACTATTAGCTGCTTCTTAAGATTCTTCATATTCAATTCTACCTCGCCTAATGATGTTTTGAAACAGTCAGTTTAGACCAACAACCATCCCAGACATCTATAGTCTGAAAACGGTAGTCTCACAAGCAGGATCTTGTTTAATACATACAGTTTGACAATATCTCTGTCTGGTGTCGTTGTCGGACACGCCTCCTAACGTCTCAACGGAAAGGAGGTGATACATATGCCAGCAAACCTTGAAGCAGCAGCTGCAATCGCTACAATCATAGCGACGGTGGTAGCACTTTGTGAGGTGGGCTGGAAGATCCGACGGCGGTATCGCCGATATAAGAGGAAGCGCTAGCTACAAACTAGCGCTTCAAAACCTCGGCGTGTCCGGTATCTGGACGGACACTGCGCTTCGAAGTATAGCAGAACCAGGTACTGCTGAGTTTTATGGGCATATCATTATCAACCAATGATAATCGTTTATCAGCAAAACCATGATAACTAGGATATCCTTTAGGTGGATCAGACCTAGGATGCCTTTGCCAGGCTACATTCTGTAACTTTTCGGTCTCCTTTGGTTGTATACACCAAGCACAGATATTTAACTGGCTCTTTTCCTGCAAATGCGTATTCCCGCACCTAAGTGTTTGGCGCGTCAGGAAATAAAAAGCCGCACGCTGGCGGCTTCTGGTTAGGTGCGATCGTTGGTGTGCTGGAAGGCTAGTCTTTGTCTCGGGCCCTGGTTAAGCTCGTAAACTCAACTTCGTAGCCGATCAAGTTCTCACCGGTGTCCTTGATGACGAACCTATTGAGCCCGATATCAAGGGCTGGTACAAGTTTATACTCAACCCCATTGATGATGACAGGCCACCAGTTATAGACCGGTAGCTTGGTATCGAGTGTTAGTATCAAGCAACCGTCGCAGCTATATTGGTCAATTTTCTTTGGCATCTCACTGTCCTTGCTGGTACTCTTTCAATATGTGGTAATCATTAACATTTGAAATCAAGCTTGGTCTTGTTTCATCCTAGGATCTATAAACTCGACCTCAGAGCCTATGTAGTTATTCCCATTATCCATAATTATGAGGCAGTCTTTACCGACATGAAATGCTGGCACCTGCTCGTGCTTTACTCCATCTATCATTACAGGTACCCAGCCACGAAACGGAACATCTGTATCGATCCTAAGAGAAAGGCATCCATGAGTGCTCAGTTGGTCAATCACTTTCGGCATCTTGTTGTCCTAACAGGTATTTTCTCAAATCGTTTCTATGCTTCCTAAAGATTCTCAATGGTCAATTGTACCTCTTCATGTGGTATTTTTTGCTAATCAATCAAGGTCTACAGCAATCCCCGAGTCTCTATGTTTTGAGAGGTTTCATTCGGGAGTACATGAAGTATGTAACCTTGGCTACCAGGATATTTGCAATCATCAACGATATCTGAGGAAACTGGAGCCAGACGATCAAGTCTTGAATAAAATGTTTATATGACAATGGTAGTTAGAAGTAGCGAAAAGTATGCGATTTAGTGTCCAGATATGTGGACTCTTCTCGAATACTTCATTTTGATGCAAATGCGATGCTTTTTGCAAGTGATGGTATCTTACTGGTTGATTGGGACACTGCGTTAGCGCAACGTAGGCAAGAGAAAGAAGCAGCGAAACCACCGATCGATGTGGAGTTCGGTGAGCCTAGCGATACAGAACCAGGTAGGCTGCTTGATGATGTAGATGATTCTGGTTCTGTTGATACGATTGAACAATTGGCTTTGGCCGGTCCAACCAGTTACTTCGGAGCAGTGAAGATCAACTCAAACCTCTATGCAGGTGAAATTGCAAAAATCGGTCGCGGAGTTCTGGACCGCTTGATTGGGTATGGCGCAAAACTGGAGTTGTCTCTTGAAATCAAAGCTGCTAAGTTGGATGGCTTCACAGAAAACGAAATACGGACGATTAATGAGAACGCAACCAACCTAGGCTTCGATAGTGATTCAGGGTTTGAAGAAGAGGAGTAGTTATTTCCGTAGTTTAGAATCAGGGATGAAATCTTTCACCCGATGATAACCTTCATCATGGCTACGATTGAGTTCAGCTGTAATAGACCATGCCCTTTAACTCCATCTTTCGAAGTCACTGCAGCTATGCCCATACCATCAGCTTTTTTTGCTGACGGTTCATAGCTTTGTAAGCTTCGATGTACTTACCTTCGTTACTGGGAGATTTCCTGTTTTTGCCAAGTCGGTTTTCCATTTGAGTCACCTCTTTTTCTACTCGAACATTTTTTCGATCACATTGTACTCCTTTCTCAGTGCCTGGGCTAATGAAAATAACTGCTATGGTTGTAGTGTCTCTTGAAATTGTGTAATATGACACCGTATCCAGTGTCATTGATTGGAGTATTGTGACGAAGCAGGAAAAGCTTCTAGAGAAGATCCGTAATAACCCAAGCTCTGTTAGTTTTGAAAAACTTGTTAACTTATTGGAATCATTTGGATTTGAGGTAAAGAACTATTCAGGAGGTAGTCACTACTCAGTATCGCATCCTGATGATAATATCATTGGCACCATGGAACCGAATAGTATCCCAATGCACAAGCCGACAGTACTACCAGTTTATGTGAGGCGAGCGATTGTTTGGATTGACCGAGTAAGGCAAGTTGAAGAGACAAATAGTGCAGATAGCAAGGAGACTGATAAACATGAGTATGAGTGAGAAAACAAACGAATACCCATTGGCAATTACTCCATACAGTGATTGTGACTTTACAGGATATAGAGCATTTCTGATTGATATCCCAGCTGTTGAGTCTCTAGGTGCAACTCCTGAAGAAGCTGTTGCTGATTTAGAAGATGCGAAAAAAGAGTGGTTTGCGTATGCAAAAGCCAAGGGCATCCACATACCAAGTCCTGATATAGCTTTCAACCAACGTGTTGGTTACAACGGGCGTGTAACACTTCGGATGCCTCGAAGTCTTCATCAACAAGTAGCGCAAAAAGCTGCACTGGAAGGCGTTTCATTGAACTCCTATCTTAATTCTGCGATTGAAAGAGCTGTGTTACGTTGAGGAGCTGTTTTTATGACTGAAGCTGAAATGGAAAACATATATGTCGATTACCCAATCGATGAAAAAGAAGAGGAAGAAATCGCTGCTCTAATAGAAGGGATTGAGGCTGGTACTGTCAAAGGTTTTTCCAGCCATGCGGAAATAAGAGAGAGCATTATTGAGTAGAGTAAATATACTAACAAGTCGGAGACAGGGAAATAAAACAATACGCATGTATTAGTAGAATATACAGCTACAAATCCCCCGGGTTTCTCCACATTAATACCCTACTCCACATCAAAGCCCAGCTCTGCTGCTTCCTCTGAGGTCATGTACTCCAGCAGGTCTCCCGGCTGACAACGCAGCTCCTCACATAACCTTTCCAGTGTAGAGAGCCTGATCGCTCTGATCTTCCCGGTCTTGATCCGGGACAGGTTCATGGGAGCGATGTCGATTTTGTCCGCCAAATCGACCTGGGACATTTTCCGTTCGACTAACATGCGGTCTAACCTGATGATTATCGGCATCCTGATTCCTCACAGAGTGTCATCACTGAGCTGCTGCAATAGCACGCCATAGCGGAAAATATAGGCCAAACCCAAACAGACTACGCCAGCCAGCAAAACATATATATTCGTGTTTAAAGTCATTAGCGGAACCGGATCATTGGGATGATAATAAAAAAAGTCGATATAGTCGCGAAATGCAAGTATATAAACAATAAGGGCTTTCGCGAAGTCCAGGATAGAGTAAATGATGATTAACCAGCCGATAGTACGAAACCTGCCAGCCTGCTTAAGTGTAAATGGTGTCGCAGATACTGCAGCATCGGCAAAGATGCGAAAGATAGTGTAAAGCAGTGTACTGCATAAAGCTACGGATAAAACCAAATCGATTATCTCGCTTACTCCGATCTCAACTGGAAGGTTGAATTGTCCTACCAATAGTATGAAAAAATAAAGAAAGAAAACAGAGAGAACAAGCATCACCATCGAAACTTGACAATAGGTTCTGATGCGCCCGCATTGTTTCTTCATTTTACTGATTGATCCTATCAGCTCACGTTTTTCATCTGTGTCCATGAGTCACCTCCTGATGATTCAGTTAATACTGGTTTACTCTACGATCAGTTTATAAATGATGACACTATGCATGAGGTCAGTTCCATTTTCTGTGGAGAAGTCTACCAGCGGCACGAACATACCGATCATTGTGATCGGTTGACCTTTTTGATATGTGGATAAGTCAAGGTCGATATCAAAGGTCAGACTTTTCTTATTGCGGACAAATACGTTGGTATACAACTCGCCAGTAGCCGACTCCTGCGGATTCATGTTGGTGAACAGGTAAAAGCGAAAGTCCAAATCTACATTTTGACTAAATGTCACTGAGATGCTCTGACCATCGCTGACAGGATAGACTTCGTATTCATTTTGAAAAGTATCGAAGAAGTAGCGCGTGCCGGATGAGGATCCCCAACGAAAAGGCCCAGTCATTCGTCCCTCGTCTTTCGGAACGACGCAAGGTAGTTTAGGGTCGGCTGCATACAATACCTCCGCAGCAAAGTTGCTCGAAATC
>JAITUO010000080.1 GCA_031286245.1 Coriobacteriales bacterium | reverse complement strand
ATACAAAAAGGCCCTTTTTGCGGCAAAATTCTGATACTAAAGCCTTTAGTCGACATCTGGTGTTGAAATGGCGGTTTACGTGCCCCGACCCAATACCAGCTTACCTAGTGGGGAGGGTTATGGGATGGTAGTAACACCGAATGAGTATAAGCTAGAGAATACAGTGGACGTGACCCAAATGGCTTTGATAACCAGCTACCTAATGAATGCAATCCAAAAGAAACTGCACTACTTGGTCGAGTATGTCAATATCGATGTTCTTCATGTCATCATCAGGAGTGTGAATAGTGTTCCCAATTAGTGTGAATATGCTACTGGCAGTCAAAGCTATGGTTGGGATGCCAAAGGAAGCGAATATCATATGGTCACCCATCGGCCATGGGTCAATCCGCTCGATGCCGAAGTGACTAGCTGATTCTAGTATACGTTCCTCAAGACTGCTTGGGCAATCATAAAACGAAACAGAAGTAGTATTGTTTTTCAACCCAACCCCGTCAACATTGACGGCTAGAGAGTATCTTGGTGTAAGCTCATTCATGAATACTACCTCTCCGGGAGTCGAGTAGTAATCCTCGCCATTCAGCAAGGCAATTTCGATTCTATAAGGGTACTCTTTGCTGGTAACAGCTTCTGCCAAAGCGAGTAGAACTGAGACACCCGAAGCATTGTCCAGAGCACCAGGCGTCGTAGGCTTGGTGTCGATATGCGCAGTAAAACAAACCGTGTTATCTGTCGAACCGTAGGTAGCAATAACGTTAGATGCCTGGGTCGGGATCCGTTCTGTTTTGATCGACAGCCGCGCTCTTCTCCCCACGTTTTGTATGAAAACATCCAATGAGTCCTGCTGTACAACAGCGCAGGGAATCGTAAAGTCTCCATCTTGGATAATGTGTTCATCGGTTGCGCTGACTGTGATGATGGCTGTAGGGGACTTCTCTTCCAACAAGGCTATTATCTGCTTGTGTTCATCGGGGTTGTAGAACACAAAACCTTTCGGCATCAGAGGCTCTTTGCATAGCTCGCCATACAAAACAGCAATCTTTTTTGATACGTCTGCTTTGCGCAATGCCTCCAGTGTATCGATGCAGACGAATTCGGCTTCGATTTCGCAGGGCAGCGAATACTCCGCAGGCTGTATTGGTGTGTCTTGGCCATCAATTGTGAGTGTCGCCCCGGAATTGCGCCAATCGATGCAGTCAAACTCCTGCCTGTGTGTATTAAATCCAAGGGTATTGAGGATTTCAATGACGTAGTCAGTAGCGGCTTTGTTTTCAACTGAGCCGGTAGGTCTCGCTCCAATGATTTCGCAGAGCATAGTCATGTGCTTTTGTAGCAAAGCTGTGTGATTTTTCATGATGTGACCTCTCTTTCCTGAAAAGGTTGATCGATTGATCCCATCATAGAAAGACTACTGTTTCGGTTCTTGACTTTGCTTGCGCTTTATTGCGTGCTAATCTGTCGCACTGGTCGCGCTTCGATGTATCCTCGATAGCCTTGGGGCTCCAATTGTAACCTCGGAGCATCATCTTCCGCCCATCGAAAGCCATACAACTCAGGATTGTAAAGCTTGATGGTTTCGCTCAGATCTCTGATCGCTGCATCGAAGTGTTCATCCTCGTAGGGCGGACCTTGGAAAACCATCATTTTACAAGTCGGGAGTGTAATGATGTCAAAACCTTCCGGCACAACTCCGGAATAGTCAATTGGCACTTCGACGCCTTGAGCGTACAAAGACGTACCTGGCGGACGAAACGCATCCGGCAGCCACATACCGACCGGCTCATACATAGCTTCTTTGATACTACACAACAATCCCCAGATATCACAGCCGACTTCCTCACAGTATTCGAAATAATCTTTAGCATTGATACCGCGCTTGAGAATCAGCTTTCTTTCAGGCCTTTCGATCACTTGGACAAAAACAGTATTGTTTACCGCGTTCTTCTCCACACTGGCTCCTTCTCTCAGATAATAAAGATAACGATCACGGGCTGAATAGGGCATGAACAGGTAGATCGGTAATGGTGCTTTCTTGTATTTGTACGGCGTAATACCAAACTCTTTCGAGAACGCCCTGGTAAAACCTTCATGCGAATCGAAAACGAAATCTAAAGCGACGTCGAGGACTTTTTTCTTCTCATCCCGTAGTTGCAACGCTGCATGGCTAAGTCGAAGAGCGCGGATATATTCAAAAGGGGCTTTTCCAGTTGTTTCCTTGAAGATCCGCGCACAATGAAATGGTGAGTAACCTGCACTCCTTGACAAGTCATACAGCGTTATTGGACTACTGAGGTTTGACTCAATATAGTCCTGCATCCGCTGTACTGCGTCGATGTGATCGATGGTTTGCACCGCTGGCGCTCCTCATGAGTAGTAAATAAATGAGACATTGTCAGACTTGTAGCATTATTACATGTGTATTGTTTCTGCGTTATTCGATGGCTACGCTACTATTTAGCAACGAGAAGCTCTGAAGTCTAATAAACCTCGCTTGACACCATTGTCTAAGTGACATAGACTGCTTGTCAGGTTGTCTAAGAAACATAGACAACTGGGTTTTTTCGGCTGTGCAAATGTGGCTATCACAGCCGGCAGTTAGAAACAGTTAGAAACAGTTTTAAACAGTTAGAAACAAATAGAAACAAAGGCATCTTGAACTCAGAGAGGGGATTTTTGATGGTTGATTACAGGCTCACAAAAGCTGAGTCGAGTCTCGCAGAGATCATCTGGTCAAACGCTCCGCTTCCATCAGCAAAGCTGGTCAGTCTGGCCGCCGACAATCTGGGTTGGAAAAGAACTACAACCTATACGATCCTCAAAAAACTCTGCGAAAAGGGTATAGCTGCAAATGACAGCGCCATGGTTAGCGCTTTGCTTACACACGATGAATTCCTGGCAGGTCAGAGTAGCCAGTTTGTCGAGAACTCATTTGGAGGTTCATTGCCCCGATTCGTAACTGCATTTATCGATGGAGGAAAGCTGACTAAAGAGCAAGCTGCAGAGTTGCGGCGTTTGATTGATGAGTTTGATGATGGTGAGCAGCATGGATAAGCTTTTACTCACAGTGGTGAACATGAGTTTAACCGGTTCGTTTGTCATCCTGGTGATTTGCCTGGCTCGCCTGCCTTTGAAGAGACTGCCCAAAAGCATCTCTTATTGTCTCTGGATCGTGGCTGCATTTCGTCTGGTCTGTCCATTCACCTTTGACAGTATATTCAGCCTGATACCTTTTTCTGCTCAAGCTATTCCTGTCGACATCGCCAGGCAATCTGATCTCTATCTCAACCGACAAGCCCCAACGACTGGTGATATCGCAAACACTGGCTTACTACAAAATGACACACTGCAAGCAGTCAATACAGCAAGCTCCAGCCCCTTGTTGACAGGCACGACGCTGCTGGCGATCATCTGGCTTGCGGTTGTTATATCCTTGCTGATACATAGCGTTGTTTCTTACTTTCTGCTTCTAAAAAAGCTCCAGAATGCTCAGCAGGTTGAAGGCATTCTCTATCAAGTGGAGAAGATCAGGTCTCTATTCATCCTCGGGGTCTTCTCCCCAAGAATTTACATACCTGCAGGATTGACTGAGCAGGAACGCGAGTATGTGGTATTGCATGAACAGACCCATCTGAGGCGGCGTGATCATATTGTCAAGAGTTTTGCTCACGTAGTGTTGTGTCTGCATTGGTTTAATCCGCTGGTCTGGCTGGCGTTTCGGCTGATGAGCACAGACATGGAAATGTCTTGTGATGAGATGGTTTTGAGAGAAATCGGTTCTGGTAGTAAAAAGGAATACTCGGCTTGCCTTTTGTCGATGGCAGTAGGAAAGCAGACTGTTACTGGTAGTGCCCTGGCTTTTAGTGAGGGCAGTGTGCAGGAAAGGGTGATTCATGTGTTACGGACGAAAAATGTTTCGCAAGTGATCGTCGCTATCGCTGCTACTTTGGCAGTGGTGCTGGGTCTGGGGTTTGCTTCGAACTCGGATATTAGCTTTGGGAGTGTCGATTTGGCGGCGGTTGGTCCAGCAGTCGATACTGAGGCAATTGATCTGGTGGCTAGTGCTATTACTTCGTTTAATACTGTGGTGGAGCCTGACGCTGTAGATCCGCAGTCGGACGATACTGACAATATGGCTGATACTTCAGCAACGACTGATACCATAGCGACAGCTGGTGCTTCTGGTTTTAAAACCAATGACAGAGGCCAGACTTACGGAACCTTTGCAGATGCAGGGGGATTGAATGGCAACCTACCGGATCTAATCGCTGTCCAGGCTTCAAATGGCAAAGATGGCTATATCACCCGAGAGGATTTTATTCGCTCCTCACGTGCAGCCAGTAATCCTACTGAAGCTGCGCAGTTCATGGAAGAGTACTACCAGCAATCTTTGCAAGCATTCTGCAATTACTATACCCGTACGACTGGTCAGGAACCTGACTATCAGAAGGTTGACTCTGTGCTTCGGGAGATCAGATTTGAGCTGGCACTTAATCATTCCTGGAACAGGCTATCAGAGCAGCAGCAAGTCTTAGTCATGGAGTTGTTTCCTGTTGGCTACCGCTCACCTGATTTTGCCCAAGCAGCATATGGGGTAGCTAGTCGAGCCAAGTGGGTCAGCATTCCGGTATACGCGGTAGATGGTGTGACTGTCGTAGGAGAGATGATTGTGCAGTAGGGGGTGAGCTTAGGATGTGGTTAATACTATTTGCTTATGTTTAATACCAATAATCACATCTATGTCGCTATTATTAGCGTGGTTCTTAACCATGTGGTACACAAGTCGTATAAAAAAAGGATTAACAAGTTATGTTCTGCCGAACAAAAAGCCAGCCACTACTAGGGTGGCTGATCAGGGCAGAACATAACTTCTTTGTGCAAGACCGCTTTTGTCAATGTAGTTTTTCAAATTTGTCATATTCTTGACGATTTATGTTAGTGTGGCTACATTAACCAAATTGTCAAAAAGCGAAAACGTAAATGTCGATGTTCTGGTAAGAGTATGTTCTGCCATAGAATGCGATTTTTGCGATATTATGGAGTTAGTTCCCGATACAGCGAACGGTGCAGACAGTTAGCTACTTCAACACGATGTATATTTGCATGCAAGTGTTTTACCAATACTGCGAATGCAGGAGGAGAGCCATATGGCACGGGCAGACTTATTAAAAAAGCTGTTCAACAACTTCAAGACAAATGACCGCGAAGGATT
>JAITUO010000210.1 GCA_031286245.1 Coriobacteriales bacterium | reverse complement strand
AACACCATCGAAGAGCTGGCTGCTGAGATCTTGAAAGATCCGGAGAACAACGGCCGCATGACCCCAGCCGCTCTGGCTGAGACACTGCAACGCTTCAACGGCTTCTGTGCCAACAATGAGGATAAAGACTTCCAACGCGTCGACGACCTGCTACCTCTGTTAGAGCCGCCTTTCTACGCTGTCAAGCTTTATCCAGGTGTCCCGAACACCCAGGGTGGTTTGAAGAAGGATGAGAAAGGCCGTGTCATCGACGGTATCGGTAGCCCGATCAAGCGGCTGTACTGCGCTGGCGAGAACGGCTCGGTCTACGGCTTCCTGTATCCGACCGGTGGTGGCAACATCTGTGAGATGACTGTCTTCGGGCAGGTCATCGGCCATGAGATGGTAAAAGAATCAGCCTGGGCATAAACTGTTTGCCCGTAATTTTTGGCATAGCCTGAGCTTTAAAGCTTTCGGGTAAGAGACAAATCAGCATGGAGGTTGGTGTTTTCAACCTCCATGCTTTATTCTTTAAGCGATTAATAAGTCAGCAGGTTGTTAACAAGGAGGAGCCAATGGCTGAATCGCTTGATATCGAACAAACAGAGAACCTTGATCAAACAGAGAACCTTGATCAGGCAGAGAACCTTGAACAAACAGAGAACCTTGAACAGGCAGAGAACCTTGACCTCACAGAAGATTTAGAAGCAAACATCGACGAACACATCGCTGTCATTGAAATCGTTAACCAGCCTAAATGGTTCCCGGTCGGCATGGTCACTGAACTGGAAATCTATGTCCGCTGTCCTGAAGGCTGTGACCTGACTGGCGGAGTGGTATTGATCGGCGATGCCAACGACCAGGTAGTAGTTGAAAAAAACCTCGATCTCTATCTGGGAGCCGGTATTATCACAACTGGGAGTATCCCTGTACAGCTACCGACTGAGCCGGGTGAGCATACCTGGAATATTATCTTCTTCCCACCCGGCGAGGATATGTTTGAATACAGCGACTTTGACGAAGAGGCTCCTGATACAGATCTAGTCACAGCCGACTCAGAAACCTCCGATGCAGTTGAAATAGTAGATGAACTGGAAATAACCGACAACAATGGCGAAGTCGAACCAATTGAAGGCGAAATCGTTGAGGCAGAAGCAGCGGCTGATGATTCTGAACCCGTCGCAACAGACGAAACTGAGCTGGCTCCAGAAGCCCTGGTCTTTAACCACGCAATTGTACAGGCCGAATTCACTTTTGAGGCTATCCAGCATACAACCGGTATGTCGGTCTGGCGTGAAATGGTACCAGTGCCGATCAACACTGAATTCGAATTGAATGTCGGCATCAATTGTATAGAAAAATGTTCACTGCTTGGCCAGGCAGTAAACATCTACTTAGAAGAAGAACTGGTAGCCACAGTAACGATGGGAGAGCCAGAAGCACCACGGTTTGGGCTTTACTTCGCTAAAGTAACACTACAAGCGCCCTCGGCAGTAGGCCTGTATACCTTGGATTGCCGTATGGAGCCGGTTGGAGTTGAGCTGGCCCATGCACCAGTTGAGTCAGTGTTTACCTTCACAACTTCCGAAAAACCGGAGTGCTGGCTGACTGTGACAGTCCTGGATGACAAGACTGGCAAACCTGTAGAAGGAGCGGATGTGACCTTCAAGGCTGAGACCGGCTATCCAGCCCGGGTGCGTGTTGATGACGCAGGCAAGGCCAAAATCCAGCTTCCCTGGGCGAATTATCGTATCGGAGCGGTCCGGGTTGATTATCGTGACGTCGACACGTACGTCGACCTGATTAAAGGACAGACTTCCCACGAGATCACCATGGAAATGAATTATGACCCCGACCCCATGCAGGGGATGATGTGAGTTTTCTAAGTTACATAGTTATTCAAGCCTAGAAAGACCGGCGGTCTTATCCACATATTACTGAACCGGGACAGGCGGCTCATCTAAATCAATAGGTTAAAGTAGCGCTATACTACTTGCTTACCTTTAGTAACTGGGGGTTACATAGCACTTCAGGAGGCTACCATGCAAAAGAAATATCTGATGACGCCGGGGCCGACACCGGTACCGCAGGAAGTCCTGCTGGCCACGGCGCGCCCGATGATCCATCACCGTACTGAGGAGTTCGAGACAATTGTCCGCGAATGTGTCGATGGCTTGAAATATGTTTTCCAGACCGAAAACGATGTGCTGATCTTCGCATCGTCTGGTACCGGAGCAATGGAATCATCAATTGCCAGTTGTTTTTGCGCTGGGGATAAGATCGTGGTCGCTCAGAACGGCAAATTTGGCGAACGCATGGCTTCGATCGCCAAGGTTTACGGCCTGGATGTCCATCGTATTGATTATGGCTGGCAACAGGTGGTCGCAGCTTCTGACATCGCCGCTTTTCTGGCGGATAATCCGGATACCCGCGGGGTGGTTGTCACCCAGTCGGAGACCTCATCCGGTGTGCTCAACGATGTGCAGGCTGTCGGTGCCCTGGTCAGGCAATTCCCCGAATGCGTGCTGATAGTTGACAGCATCACCGGCATCGGTGCCGTCGAATGCCGCACTGACGAATGGGGGCTCGACGTTGTGATGACTGGCTCACAGAAAGGCTTGATGCTGCCGCCGGGGCTGGCAGCTGTCAGTGTCAGTGCCAAGGCTTGGGCTGCCTGTGAACGTTCTACATTGCCGAAGTATTATTTTGACTGGAAGAAGTATAGAAAAGACCTCAAAGATGACACGACACCATTCACACCTGCGGTCTCATTGATGACCGGTTTGGCTGAATCCCTACGGATGCTACGTGAGGAGGGGATGGAGAATGTCATAGCCCGTCATGCCCGCCTGGCCGAAGCGACCCGTCAGGGATGTGAGGCGCTCGGCCTGGAGCTGTTTGCACCAGCCGAGGGGCGTGGTAACGCGGTCACCCCAGTCTGGGTACCAGAGGGCATCGATGGTAAGAAACTCGTCAATTTGATGAAGGATAAACACGGCGTCACCGTAGCTGGCGGGCAGGATGATTATAACGGGCGGATTTTCCGTGTCGGGCATCTGGGTTACTTCAGTGGCTTCGACATTATCACCACTTTGGCAGCTTTGGAGATGAGCCTGGCTGAACTGGGGTTTGCATTCGAGCCAGGCAGTGGCATCAAGGCTGCAGAAGCCGTTTTGATCGAGCAGTAGGATGAGTGCTTGTTTGGCCAAGCGGTATTAAGCTAAGTAGCAGAGCCGCCAGTCAGCGGCAGAATGGAGGACAGCGATGAAGATTCTTGTTGCTGAAAAAATCGCCGATACCGGCATCGGGATGCTAATGGCTGCCGGGCATCAAGTAGATGTGATACTGGACCTCTCCGCTGAGGACCTGCTGCAGGTTATCGGTGGATACGACGCCTTGATTGTTCGTTCAGCCACCCAGGCCAATCGTGAGGTCATTGAGACTGCTGTCAACCTGAAGGTCATCGGTCGAGCCGGAGTTGGGGTTGATAATGTCGATGTCGAGGCTGCCACCGAGCATGGAGTGATTGTCTGTAATGCCCCGACTTCCAATGTTGTCAGTGCTGCTGAACAGACCATGGCTTTGATGCTGGCAGTAGCACGCCGGACTCCTCAAGCTAACGCCTCAATGAAACAAGGTTTATGGGAACGTAACAAGTTCACAGGTAACGAGCTATATCAAAAGACCCTGGCGATCTTTGGGATCGGGCGCATCGGTGGCTTGGTAGCCGCTCGGGCCCGTTCTTTTGAGATGCGTTGCATCGGTTATGACCCTTATGCCACACAGGAACGTGCTGATGAGATCGGTGTGGCATTGTATGACAACATCGATGATATCCTGCCCCAGGCGGACTTCATCACAGTTCACCTGCCGAAAACCAAAGAGACCATCGGTATGTTTGGGCCAGACCAATTCGCAAAAATGAAGGATGGCGTCTATCTCGTTAATGCCGCTCGCGGTGGTATCTATGATGAGTTGGCTTTGGCAGATGCCATCAGAAGCGGTAAAGTAGCTGGTGCCGGTATCGACGTCTATGCAACTGAACCTTGCACTGAATCACCATTACACGAATTGGATGCTGCTGTTTTGGTTCCTCATCTAGGCGCCTCGACGGTCGAAGCCCAGGAACGGGCTGGTATCCAGATTGCTGAGTATGTCAACCTCGGTCTCGAAGGCCGCATGGTACCGACAGCAGTCAATGTGCCTCTGGTGCCAGATGATGTCATGACAGCAGTCCGTCCTTTTGTCGAAGCAGCCCAAACCGCTGGTGTCTTTTTGGCTCAATTGGCCGGCGGTGCGATTGAGTCTCTGACTGTCAGGGTGTTTGGTGACCTGGCCAAAAACGATTGCACCTTGTTAGGATCAGCTGCCCTACGCGGTGTTTTTTCATTGTTCTCTGACGCTCCTGTGAACTTTGTCAATGCCAGCTACATTGCTGAGCAACGCGGTGTCAAGGTGCGGGTAGAGACCAGCGAAATGCGTACCGAATATGCCAGCAAGGTCACTTTTGAAGCCCGCTGTGGAGCCGAGAGCTATGAAGTATCGATCACGACCTTCGGCTCTTATGACACCGTACGAATCATTTCGGTGATGGGCTTCATGCTTGATCTTATCCCCAAGAAATACATCTACATCGTCAGTTACCCAGACCGTCCCGGCCAGTTGGGCCGTATCGGTACCATGCTGGGAGAAGCTGGCATCAATATCTCGACGATGGAGATCGGCATCCGTGAGGACTCTGACCGGGTGCTGGTAATGATGAATGTTGACGACCCGATAGATACCGAGTTACGGGCGCGTATTGACGCCTCGGTCGGCTCGGAGAGAGGATGGTTCATCCAATTATGAATCAAATGACCTATCAACCTTTTACTTTCAAAGCCGCCCTGCAACTGACCAAGCCTCCTTCGTGGACGGCGGCGCTATCTGCCGTCGCAGTCGGCGGAGCAGCAGCCTGGGCACTACATGGTTTTGTGCCTTTCATCGGCGATAACCGGGCTTCAGCCTGTTGGTTGTTGATGCTTTTGTGTTCGCTGTTGGCACAGTCTGCTGTAAATACCTTGAATGACTATAAAGATTTCATTGTCGGCCTCGATACAGAAGAGACAATCACTGATGAGACCGATGCTTCGATAATATATAACGCCATCAATCCCCGATCAGCCCTCTATTTCGGCCTGGTACTCTGTCTGTTGGCTGTAGGAGTGGGAATCGTCGTGGCAGTAATGTCGGTCTGGTGGCTGGTTTTACTGGGAGCCGGCGGCATCATTGCTGTTCTGTTTTAC